>JANQIZ010000127.1 GCA_028281895.1 Dehalococcoidia bacterium | reverse complement strand
GACTTGACCATTGGCGGACTGCTTGTTCGAGAGTTTGTGTTGCCGTTCGAAACCGTCGGCCTGGTGATCGTGGCGTCGCTGATCGGTGGCCTCGCTCTGATGCGTCCGCGCAGTCGAGAGACTGAACACAGAGGAGGCGGATAGTGACACTCGAGAACGTTCTCCTCGTCTCGGGAGCCATCTTTGCGATAGGTCTCTATGGAGTTCTGTCGAGACGCAGCGCCATCGCCTTGCTTATGTCTCTTGAGCTGATGTTCAACGCTGTAGTGATAGCCGCAGTTGCCTTCTCGCGGTTTACGCCTCCAGCTGGCCTGGCCGACGGCGGGGTTGTTCTAGCCAGCGATGTTCAGGCCGCCCTCACAGGGCACGTATTTGCCGTGATCGTGATATCGGTCGCCGCTGCCGAATCTGCGCTGGCACTGGCGCTGATATTCGCACTTTACCGAGAGAGACAGACGGTTGAGATCACAGAGATTTCGGAGTTGAGCAAGTAGCCGACCCGGAATGGGCAGGCACAGACACGCATCGCAATGTGGATTGACTACAAAAAAGCTCCGAACCTGATGGTGGCGGAGATGTGGAAGAACCTCCTGGAAGGAGAAGGCCTGCCGGCCAAGATCCTGCCGGAAGGCGACATCCTCGACTGGAGTGAGCGCGTGCCGTTCCGCGTGATGGTTCCAAAGGGCCGCGAGCACGTGGCAGACGAGATAATCAGAAAGCTTTAAGAGTTAGTTTTGTTCTCAGAGCCTCTGGCATGGCTGATCATAGGACTGCCCGTCGCCGCATTCATCCTGAACGGCACGGTGGTTCGCGCCTATCTCAAATCTGAGTCACTCGTTGCCGGATGGATCACCATCGGCGCGGTTGCCGGATCCTTCATCATCTCGGTCGCAGCGCTCATCCACGTCGTTAACAACGGCGCTTCGATCCATGAACAGCGAGAGTGGATCACCATTGCCGGGCTTGAGCTGACCTTCGGAATGATGCTCGACCAGCTAACCGCGATCATGCTGGTCGTAGTCAGCGGCGTTTCGCTTCTCGTTCAGTTCTACTCGCAGCAGTACATGCACGGCGACAAGTCGTACGTGCGCTACTACTCGTTCATGGCGCTCTTCACAGCGTCCATGCTGGGTCTTGTCACCTCTCGCAACATCATCCAGCTCTTCGTCTTCTGGGAGCTCGTCGGTGTCTCCTCTTACCTGCTGATCGGTTTCTGGATGGAGCGGCCATCAGCTGCCGCGGCTGCCAAGAAAGCGTTCCTGATGACGCGGTTCGGAGACTTCGGATTCCTTCTGGGGATCCTGTACCTGTTCTTCGTCAACGGCGACTTCCCGGACCAGAATCTGCTGGACATACCGACGCTCTACGAAGTGATCGGCGCGGGAGGCATCGCCGCGAGCGTCGCCACCTGGATCTCACTGGGACTGCTGATGGGAGCGGTTGGCAAATCGGCGCAGTTCCCGCTTCACTCGTGGCTGCCTGATGCAATGGAGGGGCCGACCTCTGTCTCCGCGTTGATCCACTCGGCCACGATGGTCACCGCGGGCGTCTTCCTGATCGCACGCTTCTTCCCACTGTTCGAAGCATCGAATACGACCGAGCTGGTTGCACTCATTGGCGCGTTCACAGCGGTATTCGCAGCTTCAATGGGCCTTGTGGCGAACGACATTAAGCGAGTGCTCGCCTATTCGACGATCAGCCAGCTTGGATACATGGTGATGGCGCTCGGCATCGGCGCCTACGCGCCTGCCATTTTCCATCTCTTCACACACGCCTTCTTCAAGGCCGGCCTGTTCCTTGGCGCAGGCTCCGTTCACCATGCGTCCGGCACGTTCAACATGACCTACATGGGCGGCCTTCGCAAGGACATGAAGTGGACGTACTGGACCATGGTCATCGGCAGCCTTTCGCTGGCCGGCCTGTTCCCGCTCTCCGGTTTCTGGTCTAAGGACGAGATTCTTACCGTGGCATTCGAGCGCGGCTCTGATGACGGTCTGGCCATCGGCTGGGTCGTGCTCGTCGCAGGCCTAGTCGCTGCGTTCATGACCGCCTTCTACATGTTCCGTGCCATCTACATGACCTTCCACGGGGAGTACAAGGGCGGCGCTGAAGCTGAGGCCGAGGCTGCCAAGGCCAACGACGAGCCGGAGCCTGTTGGCCTTGGCCACACTCACCGCCAGGAATCGCCATGGGTGATGGTCGCTCCAATCGGAATCCTGGCAGCTCTCGCCATCGTTATCGGATTCCTAGTAAACCCGTTGATCGACGTTGGACCGATCAATAAACACGCATTCGCCACCTTCGTCACTGCCAGAAACGAAAACGTGTTCGTATATGAGGGCAAGCATGGAGCCGGAGACAATGGTCATGCTGAGGCCGATGACCACGGCGACAATCACTCAGATAAGAGCCATCTGCCGGATGCGATTCACTCAGGCGCGGAGCCGCACTTCAACATTCTTGTGGCGACGGTCTCGTCGATCCTCGCTGCGGGCGGAATCGGCCTTGCGTACATGATGTACATCACCGGACAGGTCTCAGCCGCCAACATGGGCCGCAGATTCAAGTCGGCTCATACCGTCCTGTTACGCAAGTTCTACTTCGACGAACTGTATGAAGATCGGATAACGATTCGCTTCTTCTACCAGCGCCTTGCCAGGTTCCTGGCCTGGTTCGATATCACCTGGATCGACAACGTGAACGTCCAGCTTTCGAAGCTGACTGGGAACGTTGGCCGCGGGCTCACCAATGTCCAGAACGGCCAGACGCAGACCTACGCGGCGGTCATGGTCATCGGGTTCGTGATCGTTCTACTGGCCTTCCTGGCGTGGGGGGCGTAGCTGCAGATGCTGACGCACGGAGCTATATGGATTCTCAAGTGGGAGCAGGCTGATGTTTAGCGGCCTGCTAACAGCCACAGTGTTCCTGCCAGCCGCGACGGCGATCATCGTCGCGTTGCTGTTGCGCGACAGGCAGGCGATTCGCTGGACCTCCATCGGCGGAACCGTCGTCACGCTCGTTCTGTCGATCGTGGTCTTCGTTGGCTACGATCGTGAGCAGGGCGGCGTCCAGTTTGTCGACAGGATCACCGGCTGGATCCCGATAGAAGCTCTGCAAGCGGAGTACCTGCTGGGAGTCGACGGCCTGAGTGCTCCGCTCGTTCTTCTCACAGGAATCCTCGGGGCCGCAGCGGCATTTGCCTCATGGCGCGTTGAGCATCGGATCAAGGAGTACTTCTTCTGGCTGCTGGTGCTCGAATCGGCAGTGATGGGCGTGTTCGTCTCGCTCGACCTGCTGCTCTTCTTCGTCTTCTTCGAGTTCGAAGTCATCCCGATGTACATGCTTATCTCGATCTGGGGCTCGGGCAGGCCGAAGTACTCGGCGATGAAGTTCGTCCTGTTCACTCTCTTCGGCGGCGCGTTCCTCTTTGTCGCGATCCTGGCGATATTTATCTCGCAAGGCATAAACACCTTCGCCATGGTCTCGATTGTGAACTCGGAAGGCGTCAAGGTTGTGGAGGGCATTCCCGATCTTGTAGCCGGAGCAGACCTGATCGCGCCAGCGGCGCTGATATTTAGCTTCTTCCTGGTCGGGTTCGCTGTGAAGCTGCCGCTCTGGCCGCTCCACAACTGGCTGCCTGATGCGCACACAGACGCGCCAACAGCCGTGTCCGTCATGCTTGCCGGAGTGCTGCTGAAGATGGGTGGATACGGCCTGCTGCGGATAAACGTCGGCTTCTTCCAGGAGACGGACGGCTTCCAGATATTCGATGCGGCTGGTGCCCTCGCTGCGATAGCCGCGATGAGCGTTATCTATGGGGCGATAGTGACGATTCGCCAGACCGATATGAAGCGGCTGATCGCGTACAGTTCCGTGTCGCACATGGGATTCGTGATGCTTGGCGTAGCCGCGGTTGGCAGCAGTCCAGACGAGTTATCGCAAGGAGGGTTGAACGGCGCGGCGCTCCAGATGTTCACCCACGGCACGATCACCGGTCTCGCCTTCCTCATGGTCGGGCTCACGTATGAGAGAACGCACTCCAGGCACATCCCTCACCTTGGTGGCCTGGCAAAGAAGATGCCGATCATTGCCATCTTCTTCATCATCGCCGGGTTCGGATCTCTCGGACTTCCGATGCTCTCCGGATTCGTGGCTGAGATCATGATCTTCCTCGGGACATTCACTGTGTGGCCTTGGGCAACCGGCATCGCTGCCTTCGGAGTGGTGCTGGCCGCCGGATACACGCTGTGGATGGTTCAGCGGACTTTCTTCGGTCCGGGACCTCAGCCGGGCGGAATGTCTGATGAGACGTATGAGGAACTGACCGATGCCAACTGGGTCGACATGATCGCAGTGGTCGTGCTGACAGTTCCGATATTTCTGGTCGGCATCTGGCCGTCCGTGATTACCGACACGTTCAAGCTTGGCATAGAGGCGGCGGTCCGCTGATGACAGTTCAAGACCTGTGGCTGCTATCCCCCGTGATAGCGATGGCTGGAGTAGCCATCGCAGTGGTCTTTGCTGACTTCTTCATGAAGGACAAGCGGGCGCTTTCGTTCCTCGCGGCCGGTCTACTGGTGATTCCGTTCCTGTTCTCGCTGAACCTCTGGTTCGACGTTGTCGGAGACACGGAAGCCACCTCTGGCCTGTTCGGATCGCTTGTTGCCGACCGCTTCGCGCTGTTCTTCCACTTCGTTCTGCTGGGCATCACGGCCGCCGTGATAGTCGCTTCAGTGCAGTACGTCGAGCGACTTAAGGAGTTCGAGGGAGAATTCCTGGCACTGATGCTGTTCGCTACCACTGGCATGATGCTGCTGGTAGGCGCACGAGAACTCATATCGATCTACGTGGCTCTCGAACTCACTGCGCTGCCTGCAGCGGCACTGGCCGCATTCAGGCGAGACCGGCTGTCCGTTGAGGCCGGCTTGAAGTTCATCATTCTCTCCGCCGTCGCATCTGCGGTGCTGCTCTACGGGATCGTCTTCATCTATGGCTACACCGGGACGACGAACCTCGAGGCGATTCTCGCCCGCATCAACGACCTGCCGAGAGATTCCGGTGTTCCGTTCGGCTCGTACGCGGTGCTATTCGCTGTCGTCATGATCGTGGCAGGATTCGCATTCAAGATGGCCGTTGTGCCATGGCAGATGTGGGTCCCGGATGTGTACCAGGGAGCGCCAACGCCTGTTGCCGCCTACCTTTCGACAGCTTCCAAGGCCTCGGCGTTCGCGGTCGTGATCCGGATCATGTACACCGCATTCGGCTCAGACTCTCTTGCGCAGGACTGGTCAGGCCTGTTCGCCGTACTCGCGGTTGCTTCCATGGTTCTTGGAAACCTGCTCGCGCTCGCACAGTCAGACATCAAGCGGTTACTGGGTTACTCAACCATTGCGCAGGCCGGATACATCCTGATCGGAGTGGCTGCCGTTGCCGCTAACAGCGACTCTCCAGATACGATCGCCGGGCCGCAGGGAGCTCTCTACTACCTCGCTGGATACGCGTTCACGAACCTGGCCGTCTTCTTCGCCGTGATCGCCATCTCAAGCCGGACCGGCTCTAATGCCATCAGCAGCCTGAACGGACTTGGCAAGCGGTCGCCGATGCTCGCTGCGCTGTTGGCGATAGGAATCATCTCACTGCTCGGCGTGCCTCCAACCGTTGGATTTATGTCCAAGGCTGTTGTCTTCACCGCGGCTGTCGATTCCGGCTTGCTCTGGCTGGCCGTTGTCGGAGTGATCAACACCGTCATCTCGGCCTTCTACTACCTGCGTATCATCCGGGCGATCTACTTCGAAGAAGCCGAGGATGAATCACCCATCAAAGCGGGCTTCCCCGTCGTGTTCGCAACAGGCGTTGCTGTGAGCGGAGTCGCCCTGTTTGGAGCCGTTCCCTGGCTGATCCTCAGGCTGGCTGAGAAATCGCTGGGCCTTCTCGCCGTCTAGGGTTGCTGTGACTGGAAGTGGTGATATCGCAAGGCCGGGCGAATGCCCAAAAATGCGGATGATATGAGCGACTACAGGACAATCGGGATAATCCACCACGGTCTCCTGACCGAGGCCGTGGACCTGATCGTCGCACTGCAGACCCGCTACTCGTCTGGACATGAATGGTGGACGGCAACACAGGACACGATCGCAGCAAGGCAGAAAGACCTCGAGTCGACCGATCTGATCATAACCATTGGTGGCGACGGAACCATCCTAAGGGGCGCGCACGAAGCCGCCCCACGCAACATCCCGATCCTTGGCATCAACATGGGCCGCGTCGGCTTCATGAGCGAGATCGATGCCAGCGACGCTGTAGACGGTCTTGGCTGGTATCTCGATGGAAACGGCCGCAGAGATGAGCGGTACATGCTCAAGGCTGAGGTCGACGCAGATGACGCCCAGGAGCAGCCGGTTCTGTACGCGCTGAATGATGTGACCATCGCCCGTGGCGCTGTTCTGCGAGTCATCGAGGTCGAGACTGTAGTGGACGGCGTGCCGCTTGCAAGCTACCGAGGAGATGGCGTGGTGGTTGCGACGGCCACCGGCTCAACTGGCTACACTCTGACACTCGGCGGACCGGTGCTAGACCCCGGCTCAGAAGACTACCTGGTCAAGCCTATTGCCACGCACATGAG
>JANQIZ010000112.1 GCA_028281895.1 Dehalococcoidia bacterium | reverse complement strand
ATCGTGTTGGTGTCAGCAGCGAGATCGACCTTCTCGGTCGTCACCGGACTCCACCAGCGAGATCCGGCTGCGAGAACGCTCACCCTGTAGCTGCCTGCCTGCACCTCTACATCGCCCGACTGCATGTTCGAGACGTTGCTGAATACCTTCTTGATCGGCAGCCAGCGGCCGGCACGGATGTCAACGGCAGGCGCCGCAGCTGTGTGGTAGACGGTCAGACGAGACTTGTGCCTGCCCGGAGCAGAGAGGTCATTCACGCCGACGGTGAGCTTTGCGTCAGCCAGCGCTCCCGAAGCAGGAAGGTGCGCTATGACGGATACGTTAGCGCCTTCCGGCAGCACAACGCCCGATGCGCCAAGTCCCGGGAGCAGGGGAGTTTCGCAGGCGGCGTCCTGACCGACTACGTTGGCGTCGTATGGGCCGGCCGGCAGGTCAAACGTCTTGATGTCTCCAAATGTGAAGTCCTCAATGATCCGCGCCCATGCGCCACCGGTTGCCGGTCCGCTCGCGCAGACATCAACGACAGCGCCGGGGATTCCGTGAACAACATTGAGGGTGCCGGTGCCACTTGCAGATGCCGTGTTCGAAACGGCTGTGGACAGCCCGGCGGCCGCGACAACGGCCAGAACTGCAACGATTAGATAGCGCTTCATCAAACGTCTCCTTTGAAGCTTTTTGCCTTGATCAGTGGCCGGGATAGCTGGGGTTATGCGGTACATAGCCCGCACCGTGCAGTGATTTGTAGAATATATACACCGGATTACGAGCAGTCAAGTCGAGTATTGACGACTTCCGCTGAAAGCCTGATCTGCGAGAGCTGTTCCGCTCTCAGAAACCCTCGCAGGTAGAATCTTTCGCCACATCTGCAGTTGCCGCAGAGTGCGGCGAGCGATGCGCGACACGCGGACATTTCGGGAGTTCAATCATGCGCAAGTACATGGCGGCGAGCCTGACGGTGCTGCTGGCGATGACAGCGACGGTGATCATCGCTGTTGGTTCAAGGGCCGAAGCCCAGGCGCCAACCAATGTGGCATTCGGCGTGACTGATATCACTACTAGTTCCCCGGTACACCTCAATCCTGTAAGCGCCATGAACGATGGAGACAGGGGTAAAGGCGCATATGTTGGTCTGGATCGAGGTCTGCAGACTGCCGAAATCGATCTCGGTTCGTCTTATGACGTATCTCGTGTGAACGTAATGCGCTACTACCGGGATGGCCGTACGTACCACGATGTCATCATCCAGGCTTCAACAGATGGGGTTTCGTGGATGACGCTGTTCAACAACGACCACGACGATTCAGCCGGACAGGGGGTCGGAACTGACTCTGAGTACGTCGAGACGATTGCTGGACTCGATGTTCTGGCTACTGAAGCCGTCGAAGGACGCTACTTCAAGTTCTGGTCGAACGGCAGTTCAGTCAACGACTGGAATCACTACATAGAGATCGAGATTTACGGTGTTCCGGCGGGCGCTTCGCCGACACCTACGCCTTCACCGAGCCCCACGCCGACTCCCAGTCCTACTCCAACCCCGACACCCGAGCCTGAGGTTTCTCCGTTCGAGTTCACCGACGTCACCGCTGCAGCTGGACTCCTTGCGCCGCTGGACCTCGCCTACATCCACTCTTCGGCATGGGGAGACATCGACGGTAACGGCTGGCCGGACCTCTTCACCGGCACGTACTTCAAAGATCCATCACTCGTGCCCAACCAGCTTTTCCTGAACACCGCTGGCGTCTTCACAGACTCGAACCAGGCTTCGATCGAGATCGAGGGGCGTGCAGCGTCGGCATTGCTGGCGGACCTCGACTCCGATGGCGATCTCGATCTATTCGTATCGAACAACACCGTGACGGGTGAGACAGGCGCAAAAGCTGAGCCGTCGCGCCTCTACAGAAACGATGCAGGGACGTTCGTAGACGTGACGCTCGGCAGCGGGATCGGGGCGCAGCCGGCACGCGGCCATGAGGTGGCAGCTTTCGACTATGACGACGATGGCCTGCTGGACCTGTTCGTGCTGGGAGACTACTTCGGCGAAACGGGACCAACTGTTCTACTGAGGAACCTTGGCGGGATGATATTCGCCGAGACCACGGCGTCGGCCGGATTGCCGACGGACGTGCACGGTCTGGGTCTTGCGATTGGCGATCTCACGGGCAACAACTGGCCCGACATCTTCGTCGCAGGTGGTCCCTCGTTCAACACATCGAACACGAACTATCTCTTCCTGGCCAACGGAGACGGAACGTACCGCACTGGCGATGCCTCCGCTCTCGATTGGACGCCATTCGAAGCTGGCAATGAAGACTGGGTTTCTAGCGGCGCCATCGCAGACCTGAACCGCGACGGCCTGATGGACCTCGTAGTTGGCCATCACTTCGGATCGGCCGCGCTGACCAACTCTGGACCTCCGCTGCGCGTCTACATGAACCGCGGCCTGGACGGAAGCGGCGATCCGATACTGCAGGACATCACGACAGCGCTCGGCCTGCCGAATACGCAAGACAAGGCTCCGCACGTCGAGATCCAGGACTTCGACAACGATGGCTGGCCTGACATCTACACCTCGGTGACCATCGAGATTGGAGGAGTTCCGCAGCCACTGATCTTCAGGCACACCGGACTTTCGGGAGGCGATCCGACATTCGAGTCGCCAACTATCAGCTCAACTCACTACTACGCCGGAGGTCCGGTCGCCGACTTCAACCGCGACGGAAAGCTCGATCTGTTCCTGAACGAGTGGCGCTCGGTTCTCGGAGGCGGCAGTGTGCCTTCCATCCTGTTCGAAAATACAGGCGTAGCCGGCAACTGGCTGCACATTGCCCTGACCGACGCGCCAACGCCAGACGGCATCGGCTCAACGGTGAGCATCTACACCGCTGGCATGGCAGGCGTTCCAGCAGAGCTGCTAGGAACCCGCGGCATCCAGGCAGGAAACGGATGGTCGTCGGCAGGCGAGGCGCTGGCGCACTTCGGTCTTGGAACGGCGACCGAAGTTGACGTAGTGGTCGAACTGCCAAACGGGCATGGAAGCAGAACCTTCGAATCGGTCGCCGCCAACCAGCTGATCGAACTCAGTGTTGCAGCGGCGACTCCGCCACCGAACTCGACCCTGATGTGGGGCCGTGCAGTTCTTCCCGGTGACGAGGGCTCTCCGGCCACTTTCTACTTCGCGCCCCCAGATGGCGCAGGGTCGCATGCGAGCACGCACGATGAGGTTTCGTTTGTCACTCCAGTGGACGGCCTCGGCACGATGCTGCTCATCACGTCCGATTCGACTCCTACCGCCGGGCAGGTGTGGGACTTCGCGCTAGTCGTCGACGGAGTGGCAACAGAGATGCAGTGCAGCATCGGTGCTGGCGAGATGGAGTGCGACTACAACAGCGCTGAGGTGCCGATACCCGCACGAAGCGACGTGGCAATCCGATTCTCGGGGTTCACGGACGTGACAGCAGGGGCTGATCCGGATGTGCCATTCAACTTCAGCTGGTTCTGGCGGCCGGCGGGATAGCGGGACGCGATCTGGCTGAGAGCGTCACACACCTCTAATCAGCCAGAATCTCCTCGTTTCGCTGAAGACGCGGCATGTTCGCACGGTGCTCAGTGAACTGCGAACTGAACTTGTGGCAGTTGGATTCGACACGTAAACGTGTAAGGGGTAATATCCACCGGCTGGATCAGGATGGCGCATATCGCGTATCTGGAAACACGCGCGTGGCGTAGTGGGTGCCATGCCCTCCTGACTCGATAAAGCAACTTGTGGGGAACTGTCGTGAACTACAGATTCATCGCTGGCATCGTTGCGCTGCTTGTACTGGCAGCGGCATCGGGGCTCGCGTTCCGCGACACGGCGATCCCGGCAAGCGCATCGGAAGATGTCGTCCCATCTCATGCAAGCGTTGGCAACGCCGGCATCCCGCCCCAGATCGAGTGCAAATGGGAGCTGCCAGACGTTGACTCCGGGACTACTGGCATTCAGTACGGACAGGACGACGACCCTCTCGTTGATCCCGGATTCCCGTGCGACAGGGCAAATGAGATTGGCGCCAAGCCGAATATGGCAGACGGCATTTACAACGTGATCCAGGTCATCCCGAACGCCGAAGATATGCCCGAAGCACGCCGCATAGAAAACTGGGTGGCCGTCGATCATCCCAATGGCGTTGCTGAGATCGATGATGTGTACTGGAAGGTGTTCCACCCGGATCGCACGTTCAAGGTGCAGATCCACGGCACACGAGTGCAGATTCAAGACTCTGGCGATGGCCCAGCCAACTCGGATGCAGTCGTCGACCTCAATGACCTTGGCGGCTACAACGATCAGGGCACTATGTTCTGGGCTGCCGGCGGCGTAACCGGCCAGGTCACCCAGGACGCCATCCACGCCGCTGACTGGGGATTCATCGATCTCGTTCAACAGCACCAGAAGGACCTGTGGTACGCCGAGTGGCAGATCCACAAGGAACAGCTGTGCGGTGAGTACATCATCGAAGTGACAGCTGTGGCAAACGGTGAGATCGATACGCTCACGAACACGATAGATATCCAGTGCTTCTACAGCCTTGAGATCGATTTCGAAACCGTCGACTGGGGAACGATCACACCGGGCGGCTCGAAGGTTCTGCCGGGCGACACGAACTTCGGCTCGGCCCAGTTCCCGACAGTTAAGAACACCGGCAACTCCGGAATGCAGGTCGGAGTCCACTTCACGCCACTTGCACAGGTCGGCGTGCCTGGTCCGAAAGAGATCACGGTCTTCGATGCTGCATTCGGCAAGAGCGCATCTCAGTTGCAGTGGATAGACCCGATAAATGCCGAGACTGAGGCATGGTTCGCGAACGACAGCATCGACCAGGTCCTGTGTGCGAACGAGGTTGGCAAGCTGGACCTGTCGATCCACCCGCCGTCAATCATTCCGTCAGGTACTTATGCCGGAACGGTGACCGTTCTTGCCGCATGGGCGCCTGGCATCTGCCACAACGGCATCGATGGACTCGCCGGACCGGGACGCGTTCTGTACGGAACCGACCCTCGCGAAGGCAACATAATGATCGTCAACACCCTGACCGGCGAGGGCACAGCGCTCAACGAATTCCCGTTGCTCGGCCCAAGGCCATCGCTGGCGTTTGATCCCGTGAGCGGCCTTGTGTTCATGGGCCAGGGTGGCGGCCTGCCCGAGATCTACACCTACCACATCGAAGACGATATCGAGACACTGCTTGGCGACACCGGTCTTGGCAACGCGTCAGTTACTGCGCTTGAGTTCCATGAAGATGGCACGCTGTTCGCTTCTGTGAACATCGCAGGCGACGGCGGCACTGGAGCCGATCACCTGGCGACCATTGACATAGTCGATGGCTCAGCATCGGTGATCGGTCCATTCGGTGCTTGTGTCGATATCTCCATACCTTCGATTGGACAGGGTTCCTGCGATATCGAAGGGATCGAAGCGCTGGCGTTCGGGCCTGATGGCACGCTGTGGGCAGCGAAGGGAGCTCGGGGAGCAGCCGGAGCGCAGGGTCTCTACACGATCGACACTGTTACTGGTGCCGCAACCTTCCAGGTGGCGATCCTCGAT
>JANQIZ010000106.1 GCA_028281895.1 Dehalococcoidia bacterium | reverse complement strand
AGTCGGCACGCCATAGACAACGCCGTATTCGAATTTGGCGTGATCAGGCGATCTGTCCAGTTGCTCCTCGATCCAATTGAACATCTCAGGCAAGGTCATGTACTCAAGGCCGCCGAGCGCCTCTACTGGTTCGCCAGTTTCAGCGTCTGTGGTCGATGTGATCTGACCGTCTTCGACGATCACATGGACCCACTGGCCAGCAGGCCGCGGGCAGAAGCAGACCCACTTGAAATCGAACTCGTAGCTCTCCACTCCGCCGAGGCCCCACTGCAGTTCGAGTGCCCAGCGCTCGCGTGCGTCCGCAAGTTCCCTGCGCAGCTTCTCGATGTCGATGGTTTCGTGGTCCTGGCGCAGGTTGCTGATGCGGTATGAGACGACGTCGTCCGCCAGCTCGGAGTCCCAGTCGATGAACGCGCTGAACGGCCAGCCGAGATCGCGCTCGTATTCGACTTCCACTGTGGAGCGCGGCGCGGCGATTGCTCGCTCGATCTCTGAGAAGAGCTGGTCGATTGTGATCGGCGGACCGGAATCGAACTCAAAGAGCCGTTCACCAGAGATCGGATCGGTCATCTCCGTGACTTCGCCATCCACTACCGTCACATGAACCGGCCGGCCCTCATATGAGCAGAAGCAGGATCGGGTGAGGTCGAAAGAGTAGTCGATGACTTCACCGGCGAGCCACTTGTTGCGGGCGATCTCCAGTTCGCTCATGAGCTTCAGCCTGACATCGTCTGGGTCCTCGCTGAAGTCAGTGATCTGAACCGAGAGCGTCGTATCGGTGGCGCCAAGTAGTCGATCGCTCACCGCCTCTGTCGGAAACCCGAACTCGTCGTCGTACGATGCCTCCAGAAGCAGCTTGTCTTCGTCCTGTATGCCTCCCTCGATCCAGTCGAACAGCTGCTCGACAGTCATCGCCCGAGTACGGCCATCCGGCACCTCCATGTCGCCAGTGTTCAGGTTCACGATCTCCGAGATGCTGCCGTTCATGACGGTGACCCTGATGGGTGCGGAGATGAAGAATCCAGACCAGCGCTGCACGAACACGTAGCTGTCGATCCCATGCGCCTCCCAGCGCTTGCGAGCATCGTCAAGTTCCTGCTGCTGCTGGCTAACCGATGGCGTCGGTGTTGGAGGGTTGACAGCCGGTGTTGGCGTAGGTGTTCCAGTGGCCGTCGATGTCGGCTCACCTCCGGGTCCGTCTGAGCCGCATGCGATTGCCAGGGACGCAAATGCCACGATCAGAGCCGGAAGGATGAATGCAGGGCGATTGGCAAAACGGAATTTCATCTGGCGTGTCTATTCAGCTAGAGGTTGGTTGTTATCTGTTAAGACGTACCCGACGAGCAAACTGTTCCCTGCCGTAATGACCTGCCCATGATTGGCGAAGGGGAGTGCGATACTTGTTCTCCCTGGCTATTCAAACACCGGCAACTGCGGGAGATCTCATTGAGCGACAGGCCACTGATTGGAATAACGATGGGAGACCCTTCCGGGATCGGCCCAGAGGTCGTTGCAGAGGCGCTGCAGACGCGTTCGCTCTATGAAGGCATGCGGCCATTCATCCTCGGCACCGTGAAGGACGTGCGGCGCGCCCTCGATGTCGTGGGAGCGAGCGACGCTGTGCAGGGCATCGACAGTCCGTCGGCTGCAAAGGGTGAGCCGGGCGTTATCGAGGTTCTCTCTGTCGGCAGCTACGAAGACACTCAGTTTCCTGTAGGTGAGCTTTCAGCAGAGTCGGGTAGGGCGTCGCATGACTGGGTCGACACCGCGGCGCAGATGTGCCTTGCAGGTGAGATCGATGCGATGGTCACCGCGCCGGTCAACAAAGAGGCGTGGCAGATCTCGGGCAGCCCGGACCTCGGGCACCAAGAGGTCTTCAAGCGTCTCACGAACGCCCAGACCGTCTACACCATGCTTGTGAGCGGCGAGTTGCGCTGCATGCACCTCTCCACGCACAAGCCGCTGATCGAGGCCTGTAAGTTCGTCACGACCGAGAACATACTGACCGCGACGCGCATTACGCATGAAGCGTTTGTGTCGTGGGGCTTTGCGACGCCACGGATAGCGGTTGCCGCGCTGAATCCTCATGCGAGTGACAACGGGCTGATCGGCGATACGGAGGCGAAGGAGATTCGCCCGGCAATCGATGCAGCGGTTGCGGAGGGCATCAACGCGACCGGACCGCATCCTGCCGATTCGGTGTTCAACCAGGCTGTCGGCGGCAGGTTCGATGTGGTGCTCGTGATGTATCACGATCAGGGTCACATAGCGATCAAGGTGCACGGTTTCGAGGAGAGCATCAGCGTGAACCTTGGCATTCCGTTCATCCGCACGTCGGTGGACCACGGAACGGCGTTCGATATCGCAGGAACGGGCAAGGCGGATGCAACGAGCATGGTGGAGGCGATGAAGGTGGGCTCCGCACTGGCAGCGCGAAATGGCATCGCGTAGGGGGCAAACCACCCACTCCCTGACCCTCTCAGCCTTTCAATGAGCCGGATCTGGCAATCTGACATGCCAGGTTCTGAAAGCCACCAGGAAGCCGGTGCCGGCAAGAAGGCCACAGGCGGCGATGAAAAGAGTCTCGCGCAGGCCGATCCATTCACCGAGGAACCCTCCTAGCAGCCCTCCAACTGGAACTCCGATTCTTCCGAACACGACAGAGATGGAAGTGAGCCGGGCCTGTAGCGCGTCTGGGACAGTTGACTGCCTGATACTGGCGCCTCCGACGTTGTAGAGAACGATCCCGATCTGAGTGGCGAATCCACCGGCCACCAGCGTACCGATGACAAGTGGAAGCGGGCCGGAAGCAAGCGGGATGCTGAAATCGCCAATGGCCACTGCCGCGAGGCCCAGCGTTGTGGCCCGTCCGGCACCGATCCTGGACATGTACCGTCCCGAGATGATTGAACCCATGAAGAGTCCGGTCCCGGCGACGGTGATCATCAGTCCGATCGTGCCAGGATTCAAACCGAGCTCGCGGACCATGTACAGGAGTGCCAGGGACTCAAGGGCTGTGGCAAATATCGAGAAGACGACGGATGAGGCGACTATCCCGACCAGCGGTTTGTGTCTCCAGAAGTAGCTGAGCCCGTCCTTAATGCCTCTTCCAGCTTCTCGACTCTCCTCCGAAACGCACTCCTCGGATTTGATCGCGAGGAAGATCACCGCCGAAGCCAGGTACAGAATCGATCCGGCGATAAGCGAGATCGGGGCCGTTACCAGCTGGACGAGTGGGCCGACTCCGGCCGGCCCGGCAACACCGGCGCCCGCAGTGGCAAGTTCCAGTTTGCTGTTCGCCTCAGTGATCTCAGATCGCTCAACCACAGCTGGCAGCATTGCCCTGTAGCCAATCTGGAACAGCAAGGTCAATGCAGCCAATCCGAACGAGACCACGTACAGGACTTCGATCGTCAGCACGCCCGCGACATGCGTGATTGGTACCGCCGCCATGAGCACTGCACGGGTCAGGTCTGCCCAGACGAGGATGGGACGCTTCTGTCTGCGATCGGCCCAGGAGCCAAGAAAGAGTCCGAAGATGGCAGGGACGCCGGATAGCGCGCTGAGAATCCCCATCTGCACAGGCGTTGCTTCGAGCACGATCACCGCGACCAGGGGCAAGGCGAGGTACATGGCCTGGGACGCGAAGATCGACGAAGCCTGACCGGCCCAGAGTTTTCGAAACTCTGAATGGAGCCATAGACCGGATGGTTTCAGGCTCATGGCGTACCTCACTTGCGGCCGCGGGGCGTCGGTGCGCCTTGCCTGGGCGCAATATGATTTAAGAATGATCGGGGTTGCTAGAAACGGCCCGGACTAGGCGGGCACAGACTCTGAAGCACGCTCGATTCGTATGCTGCCACTGACCGACCTCGCCTGAATCGAGAGGTCGTGGCCGCCTGATCCGTCAACCGATTCAAGGTCGCTCCGCATGCTTCCCGACATGGAGCTGAGGTCCAGCCAGACGCCTGTTCCCGCTTCCACTCCGAGCCGGAGCCTTCCGGAGACCGTTTTCGCGGCCACCTCACCTTTCCTGAGCGAAGCAATCTCCAGGTCTCCGGACGCGGTTTCGGCCTGAAGGTCTTCGCCTACGGAAGAGATAGTGATGTCGCCGCTGGCGCTTTTGGCGCTCACAGAACCACCGACGCTCCCGGCGCGGATGTCTCCAGATGCCGTGCGCACCGTCAGACTGCCACCGACATCGCCGATCTTCGCGTCACCACTGGCGGTATTGATCCGCACCTCGCCAAGTGCATCTCCAACAGAGACTTTGCCGGACGCGGTGCTGATCCTCACGTCGCGGAATGTGCCAGTGCACGTGGCTTTGGCGCTTGCGACGCCGATCGAGACGGAACTCTCGGCGGGTACCTGGACTTCGATG
>JANQIZ010000041.1 GCA_028281895.1 Dehalococcoidia bacterium | reverse complement strand
GGTCGCTGCCGGGAAGCCGGCCGCCGTCAGAAGCCTGTCGGCCTCGTCGAGGTCGGCGTCAGCAAGCTCCCACTGGACCGGCTGCATTGTGCCGGAGGCGGAAAGCTTGTTGCCGTCAACGTCCCAGACGCCGGTCATGCGGTTCGGGTTCCAACCCGGGTACTCCGGTCCCATGTACTCGGAGTAGATCGGGGTGCCGATACCGTTCAGGAGAACGTCGTTAATGCCAGTACGGTCGATAGCAACAGAAAGGGCAAGACGAACGAGACGTCCCTGTTCCATGTCTGTCATACCGGCCGGGTTGTTGTCGTCCGTGTAGCGCACGTTCTGTGGGTGCGACTCCTGCCACGGGTCACCGAGCCACGGGTAGTCCTTGTCGTAAACGGGCGAGTCCCATGGGTTCAGAGGCTCACCTGTGCGGGCGTGGAACTCTTCCCAGAGGTTTCCTACCCACATGACTGACTGACCAACGAAACCACCAGGCATCGTCTCAAGGAAGCGGAAGTTCGTTCCGTCAACGATGTCAGGCAGCAGCTTGTAGTCCAGCGTCACCATGTCGATGGCGCCGTTCCGCAGCATAGCGATCTGTGTCTGAGCCTCAGGTACCTGAATACCCGTGATCTCAGCAACGTTGGCAACCTGCCTCCAGTGAGTGTCTACAGCGTGAACCGTGCAGCGGTCACCAGGTGTGCAAGCGCCCTGGACGTAAGGGCCGGTACCAACGTGGTGGGCTCGAGCCCACTCAACGCCCTTGCTGTCAGCCGTGGTCACCTTGTGAGGACCACGTGCGGCAGACAAGCAACCGAACTGGGAGATCGGCAAGCAGAAGAAGATCGGCGAAACAAGGCCGACTTCAAATGAGTACTCGTCGATCACTACGGCTTCCAGGAAGATGCCAGCGAGGTCACCCGCGTCTCCGTAGGTGGAGTCTGGGTTGGTCGTGGCGTTCGACCTGTTAAACCACTCAACAGCCTCGGCGGCATTCAGGATTCCGAAGTCTTCATTCTCAAATCCGCGAGGTGCGTTGAAAGGAATGCCTTCCTTGAGTGTGAAGCTCACCTTTGTGCCGGCGGGGTCAATCTCGAACGTGTCGATCAGCTCGGGAGTCAGAGCATCTCCATCTTCGAAGATGAAGAAGCTTTCCTCCAGACCACCAATCTGGTTGGTGGCGCTGGTGCGGTACGGGCCAACGTAGCCGATGCCGTAAACGGCCTCAAGCGTTGGGAAGGCACGTACTATCGAGCCTGACGGGCCATCACCGCCGCCGCTAGGCGCCTGCGTGGGCGCTGCGGTGGCCTGCGGGCCAGCCGTCGGAGTGGCCGGCTGCTGCGGCGCTGCGGTTGGCGCAGGCGTTGCCGTCGGCCCCGCTGTCGGGTTCACGACGGGAGGCGTCGTAGGCTGTGGAGCCTGCGTCGGATCCTCGTCGCTTCCACAAGCGACAGCTGCAATAACCACCAGCGAACTGAGCGCAACAAGCGTCGTTCGCCAGCGGTTCCTAAACCAAATCAAATTCATACAACCCTCCAAAAAGACCAGGTCAACAAACCTAAGGCCCCAACCGCCTCGGGTCCGCACCCGGGGCCAAGCCGGCTCCTATCCATTGCCCGATTTCCAGCACTAGAACTTACGATGCACCCGAACTACGTTCGAACTCACCGCCATGCATGTTCAAAGTGCCAAAGCGCGGACACCGTGCCAGATAGACTCCGGCAAGATTGGTGCGAGACGCTACCATCCTGAGCACACCATGTCAACGCTCCCAATCATCCCGCAACAGGTGAAAACAGACCTCGTTTCCAGGTCTCCTGTGGCAGCATTTGGACGCGAGCGAGACGCCCTTTCCAGCCCTTAACAGGCCCCTGGCATATGGTGGTCCATGCAGTCCACGCGCCCGGGTTTTTATGCCTGATCCGGCATAACGCGGAAGCCCAATTTCCGCCACCGGTACGGACTCGTCTCGTGTCGTCCCATACGGAAACGAGCCTGTCGCGGATTTCTCTTAAGAGAGCATTTGCAGCTTGCTTATGCAGCACGCGCCTGAGGCTGAGAGTAATCTTCACAGCACTCAACGCCCCATGTCTGATATCCCTATCCTCCCGGCTGGAAGAAAGATGCCTCACAGAACCGATTTCGCGATCACCCGCCTTGAGTCCGTGCACCTCGCCTTCAAGGACAGCACTTCCTACTGGGAGGGCTACCGTGCTGATGAAGGCGATTCGACGACGGAGCGTTTCGAGTTCAAGCAGGGCTGGCAGACCGTCTATGCGCGCTACGTTGAGTCTCCGCTGCTCAAGGTGACGCTGGCCGATGGGTCCGTTGGGTGGGGCGAGGCGAACTGCGGAATCGGACCTGAGGTTCTCTGCGTGATCGCAGACAACGTGATCGAGCAGATGGTCGTCTCCAGGGAGTTCGGGCATCCGATGGATCTGTGGGACTTCCTCTACGACTCCCAGCGCGGCCGCGGGTACTCGTCTGGCTACTGGCTCGATGCGCTGGCAGCGCTGGACATCGCGGTCTGGGATGCGCTCGGCCGCAGGGAAGGCGTGCCCCTGGCGGCGATGATCTCGGACGAGCCAAGGACGGACATTCCTGTCTATCTATCGGGTGTCCGTAGAAACTCGCTGGAAGAACGCGTGCAACATCTGAACAGCTGGATCGATACCGGTCTTCGCGGGGCAAAGATCTTTCTGACAGGCGACTGGAGGGCTGGAGCCGCGGAACTGGACGGCCTGCAGTCAGG
>JANQIZ010000022.1 GCA_028281895.1 Dehalococcoidia bacterium | reverse complement strand
TCAGTCTCGTTGACGGTCATGCGCCTGGCACCGACCGCAACCAGGTACATCTCGCGGGCACGCTCGATGCTGATCTTGCCATTTGCCACATCAGCCAGGACGCGCTGCGGATCGCGTTCGTCCGGCGGGCCGTAACCGCCGCCGCCAGACGTTCGGTAGCTGATTACCTTGCCCGGCTCAAGCTCCACCGTCGTCTTGGACGAGAGATGAGTTTCTGCGTCTCCGTCTATCACCGCATACACCGATCTGCTGCCTGCCTTGCCGCCAAACAGCCCGTGTGCGCCCGCCTTGTCTCTGTCTGCGAGCACCGTGAATGTGACCGGCTGAGGAAACTGGTAGTCACGCCTCAGACCAAGCCCGCCGCGGAACTTTCCTGCGCCTTCCGAGTCGGGCAGCAGCTCGTACCGAAGGATACGGACCGGATAGTTGGACTCCGTTTCTTCTATCGGCGCATTCTCGGTGTTCTGTCCATGCGACTGGACAGCATCGGGGCCGTCTGAATCGTGCCGCCCGCCGTAGCCGCCTGCCAGTGTTTCGAGAAAGCAGAAGTACTCGAATGGCGCGTTCTCATCGTCGCTCTGGACGACACCACCGAAGCCTGAATGGCACTGCATCGATTTCGTGCCTGCGCAGACCAGCTCCGGGATTCCCTCTGACAGCGCCTTGAAGATCAGGTCGTTGAGCCGGACGTGCGTCTCCCAGCCTCCGACGACCGGCGCCGGGTGAGTGCAGTTGGTGACCGTTCCCTCCGGCGCGTGCACCTGCACGAAGCGATAGAACCCGTCGTTTACCGGGAGGTCTTCGTCGATGAGGGCACGCAGCGCGTACGCGCAGGCCGAGAAGGTCTGAGCAAAGGTCGAGTTGACCGGGGCCCGGCGCTGTGGGTCCGAGCCTGTGGTGTCGAATCGCACGCCGTCATCGTCGATCGTGATGCTCACCTTCAGGTTGACCACATCATCTGTGAACCCATCGTTGTCAACGAATCCCTCGGCCTCAAACATTCCACGCGGCAGCTTGCCCAGCTCGGCCCTCGTGCGACGCGCCGTGTACTCGATCAGCTCGTCGACGTACTGCTCGAATTCGTCGACACCGAGCTTCTCAACGATCTCGCCGATGCGTTTGGCGCCCGTGCGATTGGCAGCTATCTGGGCACGGAAGTCGCCTGCCGTCTCGCGCTTCGATCTGATCTGGGCGAGGACCAGCCTGAAGATGTCGTCTCGAATCTGCCCGGCCTCGACGAGCTTGACCCGTGGAATGATGATCCCTTCCTGGAACACCTCGCGAAATGCGCCGACCGACGCCGGCGCGCCGCCGCCGACATCGACGTGGTGAGCCAGACAGGCGGTGTAGCCGATCAGCGTGTCCCCGTAGTGGACGGGGCCGATCAGCGCGATGTCGTTGAGGTGGACGCCACCGCCATACGGATCGTTCGACAGGATCATGTCGCCGGGTTTGAGGCGATCGGGTCCATAGGTTCTGATCGCATGTGGCACGTGGCGGACGAATGATCCGAGGTGCACCGGCTGAGTGAATGCCTGTGCGACTGCCCGAAGGTTCGAATCGAAGAACGCGCAGGAAAAGTCCTGTCGGGTCTTCACATTGGTTGAGTACGCGCTTCGCCGCAGCGCGGCGGCCATCTCTTCTGTGGCCTGCGTCAACGCGCTGCGGACAACCTCGAACTTGATCAGGTCGGTCGCACCTGCCATGAGCGAGATGTTACTCCGAGTAACGATGACTCGGCTGCGAAAGAGATCAATGTCCGGTCAGGCCATCGACCATTTCAGCGCCCGGAATCCTGGTCAGCACCTCGGGAGAGACCTGTATCTTCGTCGATCTGCTGCCACCGCCCAGGATGATGTAGTCGTGATCCATCAGCCCGGGATCGATATAGATGGGCATGCCGTCTGGCAGCGCTAGCGCGGTCACTCCGCCGATCATCATGCCAGTCAACTCAGCCGTCTCTTCGGCGCTTGCGAACGATACCCGCCCGCTGTTCATCATCGGCTTCACGCAGTGATTCACATCGAGCCGTTGAGTCGCACGGACAACCGATGCCGAGTACTTCTTCGGTTCTTTCTTTGAGGCGACGATGATCGTGTTCGCCGATTGCTCGGCAGGGAAGCCGTACTTCTCACAGAATGCCGCAGTGTCCGCGAAGGCGGGATCTATCTCGACCACTTCGTAGGGCACGCCGCAGCTGTC
>JANQIZ010000012.1 GCA_028281895.1 Dehalococcoidia bacterium | reverse complement strand
GCTTGTTGCGGTGCAGGTTCTGGAAATCGAAGCCATCTCGATCTCCACCAAGTGCCTCCTTGCCATCTGGCGGCGCCTCGATCTTGATCACATCGGCTCCCCAGTCGGCCAACTGCCTTACGCAGGTGGGGCCGGACCGCACGCGGGTGAGATCGAGCACCTTGAGGCCCGAGAGTGGCATTCCTGTTGTGGGGGCATGATCGCCATTCGAACTCAAGTGGATTTTCTCCCTGGTTCAGCCTGGTTTTGGTAGATCGAAGCGCTGGCCTGCTGCCGGCGGAGAGGCACAGATTACCAGCCGATCCTGCGGCTTTCGCAGATGCTCGAGCGAGAGTCAGACACGACGCTCGCGCCGCGTCCACAAACCCTGTGCACCCGTGCTCCAAATCAGTTCAGATATGGCGATATCGGGCAGTTCAAACGGCAATGTGTGCAATGCCACTCCGTAGCCCAACCTACTGCACACGGACAGGCTCACAACCATGAGCGGTGGGTCTCACCACCAGTGTGTGCGCCGTAGTGATGATGGAATCTGGATCTTAGGAACATGCGCCCGCCCGCGTATTTTGCGATGACGGCGCGCGCCATACGAACCGGACGGTGAGCCAGAGGCTCTTCGACCGGGCGGTATCAGCGGCATATGAGACGCGCCGAAAAGAACAGTCGACCGGGACGAATACTCTCTGGCTATAGCGCCAGGTGGGTTCTGTCTGTGATCGGCCTGACTCTCCTGTTCACTGTTGCCTGCGCTGCCGAGGCCGGCGCCACAGGTGTTGGGACAGACGGCGATGTCACAGTTCCCGACGAGGTGACGACGCTCGACCGCGATGAGCTGGATCGCAGGCTGGGGCGATTGCTGGCTGGCGAAGGCCATGCCATGGGCGCGCCAGTTGCCGGAGCGTCCGATGAGCCTCCGGTAGACGACGTCCTCCACGCGATCGATCCAATGAAGCCTCTGCCAGCGGAGGTCGTGGTGACGATCAGCCCCATCACGCTAAGCCGTCTCACCAGTCCCGTTCTGAAGATTAAGTCAGCGCCAGGCCACGGATCAGTCACTGTGCGATCGCCATCGAGCATCGTCTACACGCCAGACGGCACGGGCGACGGCACCGACTCCTTCGAATACGAGCTATTCGACACCGGCGAGTTGATCGTCGCACAGGTATTCGAGGTCAGGCAGTAGATCGCTGCGACTGAAAGATGAAACGCTTTCAACTGACAATCGTCTTCGTAGTCTTCAGCGCCTTCACCATCGGCGCTGGGGCGATCGCCGTGAACGCGCTCATGGCTTCTTCCGCAGAACGAAGCCTCCTCAGCCTGACCGAGCGGCAGTCGCACCGTGACGCCCGATTCATAGCGACGCTCGTCGGGCAATTGCTGGCTGAAGAGAACTTCGAAGAAGGGTTGAACCCGCCTCTGTTCGGCTCTCCGTCTGAGGCAGGGTCGTCGCTGCCTTTCAACACGCATTCGTTGCAGGTCAACGCCCCGATGGTGTTGGACGCGCTGGACATCAGCGATCTTGCTATCTACGACACCGCAGGCCGCCAGGTCTGGACATCGAACACAACCAGTCTCTTCGGACTTTCACTCTCTCCAGAGAGCCTTGAGCGAACTCTGTCTGGCGAGATCGTTTCCGGCGCTTTCGATGAAGATGCCGGGGTGGTCACATCGGGAGCCACTTCTGGCGATCTTGTCGTCAGCTTTGTCCCGCTCATCGGTGAATCGTCCGGACAGGCTGTGCAGATCCTTGGCGTCACCCGAACCGTGCCGTCCGGAGTCTCCGGCCTGCTCGCCGAATCGCGCTACACGGTTCTCAGGACAACGCTCATCAGCCTCAGCGGCGTCTTCCTTATTCTCCTCGCATTCGTCCTCGCCGCCGATGTTCGAATCTGGCGGCGCAACGAGCGAGCGCTCGCCATGGAGCGTGCGCAGCAGGAGCGCCTTGCCGGCCAGAACCGGGAGCTGAACGACCTCAATGAATCGAAGAACACCTTCATCCAGTACATCTCGCATGAGCTGGCCAACCCGTTGAGCGCCATGATCGGCCTCCTGGATGTCGTCCTCAGGAACAGGGAAGGCAACATCACAGACACCCAGATCGAGAAGCTCGGGGCTGTCCAACGCAGCAGCAAGCGCATGGATCGCCTGGTGAACGATCTCTCCGATGCCGCGAGAGCCAGCTCCACAAGGCTGGAGATCCTGCCCAGGGAGTTCGATATCGACGAGGCGCTCGCAGATGTGATTGCCTCAATCTCCTACGACGTTTCCCGCAGACAGCAGCGGCTGAAGCTCGATTCGAGCGGAGAGCTGGGGTCCATGACTGGCGATAGAGATCGCCTGATCCAGGTGATCTACAACCTGGTGAGCAATGCCAGTAAGTATTCGCCCGAGGACACGCAGATCCGAATGCGGGCGAGCACGTCCGGCGATGAGCTGAAGATAGATGTCATCGACCAGGGGATCGGTATTTCCAGCGAAGAGCAGGACCACATCTTCGACCTGTTCTGGCGAGCCGACAACCCGAGCGTCAAGGGCGCTGGAATTGGCCTGATGCTGGCGAAACAGGTGATCGATGGCCACGGAGGCCACATCAGCGTTGAGAGCGCTCCCGGATCAGGAACAACGATGAGCTTCACGGTGCCGATGCATCGATCAGAAGCTTCGGAAGATCAAGATCACGTCGAATCAGAGAACGAACGGCTGAACGAGGCTGCTTGAAGTCGATCCTTCCAGTTGAGGAACTAGATGTACCAGGACCTTGAGCCAACCCAGCGCTATCAGCGGCGCAGAAAGTCAAAGAGGTCATCCTCGATGATGATGTTTGTCATCGCAGCAGCGCTTCTCGCTACCGGTGGCGCACTCGGCACGCCCTGGCTCACAGACCTCTTCAACCCCGGAGGCAACGTTTCCCATGCTGACGAGGCAGGCATCGCCTGTCCCCAGGGCATCGTTGGCCTTGCGCTCGTCTCTGACGGCGAGGTCGAGTCTCATGGCTCGGTGTTCACTCTCGAATGCACCTATGTCCTGCCACCAGACACCGAGAGCGCGGCCAGGGTGAGCGTTAGCTGGACGGAGACAGCGCCTGTTGATGTGTTGCAGCGCGGGTGCGGGCTCCCACCCTCCACTTCGCCGGGCGTCTTCTCAGTCGAAGGAAGCCACTACGGCGTTGTCGGACAGGCACGCGCTGACTACGAAGGGAGGACGCGCTACGCCAACGCGATGAGGAAGCTCGCGTCAGACCTTGTAGTCGCGGCAGCGTCGGTCGCCGAGCCGTGTCCATCACACGCGATCGTCACCAACCCGGACGTATCCGGTGAGCCTGGAGAAGGCGGCATAGGATCTTCCGGTTCTGGCAGTTCCGGTGGCTCAGGCAGCGGTGACGGTGGCCAGGGCTCCAACGGCCAGTCAGGCGTGGGCGGCTCTGGTGATGCGGGTGGAGTCTCTGGCTCAGACCCCACTGGAGAGATCGGATCTGATGGCGGTCCAGCAGCCGTGGGCACGCCGGTCGTCGCAGCGGACATTCCGTTCGGGCAGTGCGTAGTTCGCGGCCGGGTGACTGACTCGCGAGGCCTCGCCGTTCCGAACATCCGCCTCGAAGTTCACGATGTCACCAACTCGCTGGTCGCTTCTGCTGCAACCGAAGCATCAGGCGCATACGGATTTGCGCTCCCAGTCGACGCCGCTGGCGAAGTTGTTCTGGTTCCTACAGACGGAGGCAGAGAACAGCCGGTATTCCGCATCTTTGCCCAGCAGGCAGACGTGGCCCTGAGCCGTCAGCTGACCGCTGATCAGATCGTGGAAGGGGTCTGTGAGGTCAACTTCGACATATGGGACCTTGACGGCACGTACGAGTCGTCTGACATGCGGGTGGAGCGCTGGCCGGCGATAGTTGACATCTATCAGAGCATGAACTCCGCAGTCCAGCTGGCAGTGCAGACCGATGCGCCACTCGACTACGGCCTTCCGATCCCTGTCTACGCATGGTGCGATTCACCGACGCTCTTCTGCGACCCGGCAGGAGAGGCCGAGTTCGCTTTCTATTCTGGCACTACCGTCGGGCGTCCGGTCGATCAGCCATACATGGCGCTCGGATTCCCATCGAGTGAGCTGGACTACCGCGGATCGCCGGACAACCGCGAGTACCACGAGTTCGGCCATGCCTTCCTTGCTGATGTATCCGGAGACCAGGTGCCGATCAACGTCGGCGACCAGAACCACGGCGGGTACTACCGGAACAAGATGACGACCGATTCGTTCGTTGAGGGATTCGCCGAGTTCTACTCCGTGATGGTCTCTAAGCACATCGACCAGGAAGAGAACCCGCAGCGGTACAAGATCGGCGCTGAGTACGACATCGAGGCGGACCGCAAACCGTGGGAGGCTGTCGGCTGGTGGGAGGAGTTCACCCTCGCGGGACTGCTCCTGGACTTCGAAGACGGTCCTGGAGACTATGTGGCCGGTGAGTCTTCGATCGGTGTCGAGTCGGTTTCATCGCTTGAGGCCGAAACCGGCAACTTCGCGATCGGCCGGGTGCGAAACACCGGCACAAAGGTGGCACGCAGCCCTGAAGTGACCATTGAACTGCTTAACGCGTCTGGAGATCCGGTGTTCACGCAGGTCACCACGGTCAAGCCAGAGTCGCTCGGACCTGGCCAGACCGGAGTCTTCTATGTAGCCGCTCCGGACGGCGTCGACTTCTCCAACGTGAGCGCGGTGCCTGGCAGGCCCGCGAGCGGCGACGACGACAGCATTGACATCGACTACGTCGATCTCATGCGCACCATCACCGGAGACTGGGGAGAAACAGACGTCGCCGTAACCAACGTGCTTGAGCTGTATCAGCGACTGTCGGAGACATACGCAGGGGCCGATCTTGATGGCGATTCGATCATCGACATCACGCAGGCGCAGATCGACGACATCTTCATCAACCACGGCTTCTTCGATGATCTTGATGGCGACCGCGCCTACTCTGCCGCAACCGATGGGCAGGTCGGTGGAACAGCGCATCCCGAGGCAGTTGTTTCACAGAGAACCTTCCCGGCGATGATTCCGCGCTCATCGGCCGTCGGATATGTCGGGTCGTTCGTCGATATCCAGACCGGTGACGTGGACTCCGATCTTCTCGTCCAGGTGGAGCTTGGCGATTCCGATCGCAGTTACGCCTACTGGACTCGCAGCGGCACCGATGCTCCGGTAGAGCTGGCTGTTCCTGAGGCGGACGCACGTGATGCGCACGTCACCGTCATAGCGACATCTGACGGGCACGATCCGGCGGTCGCATACAGAGCGTCAGCAAGGCAGTTCCATGCAGCCGTCGAATCTGGCGAGATCGAAACCCAGCCGCCCAGGTCAGAGGTGCAGCTCGAGGAGGGTGAGCCGTTTGCTGTGCTTGGCGCGCCGACCGACGGAGGGTTCTCCGCTGGCGAAGACCCAAGCAGCGCCGGAGCGCCGCCGTGGACGATGATCGTTCCAGTGGCTCTTGCGATCCTGATGCTTGGCGCAGGCTTCTACCTGATGCGCAGAACCACGACCCCTGTGGCGGGAAGTCGCAAGTCCTAGGCTGATCGAGGCGGCTCAGGCTTGACCGGGACGTTCAGCGAAAGAGCCTGTCCGGGCTGGCGTCGTCTGCCTGTCCCAAAACCAGGGACGCCGAAGAAGGCTGCTCCTCCAAGGACCAGGAACGCGGCACCTGCAACGGTGAGCGCAAGCATCCGCGGAGTGGTGAGTCTCTCAAGCCAGTGTGCTCCGTTGGCGACACTCAGCCTGACCACCTGCACATCGTCTGCTGCCAGGTTCACCGGATACGGGTCGTCCACCGAATTGTTGTCCCCGCGTGTGTAGGCGTAAGGCACGCCATTAATGCTTCCGAGAGCGGTCACGCGGTGCACTACGCGATTGTCGTGCCGGGCGGATGCCCAGTCCGCTGTGAAGACGATGATGCTTCCCGGCTCCAGCGCACGGTTCTCCAGAGACGAGGTGATGATCAGATCGCCCTGGTAGTAGTGAGGCTCCATGCTGACGCCATGCACGGTGAACGCTTTCCACCCACTGCCTGAGAGCAGGCCGGCTGTCACGCCAATGGCCGTCGCTGCCACTGCGACAGTGAAGACGGCGAAGGCTTTGCGAGATATGAACGATTCGAGGAGCATTGCAGTCAGTTTGAAGAGCGGCTTTCCCGCGTATGCAGATTCGGGACGGTGCTAGTCCGCTATCTGCATGATCTCTCCGGGAGCGCGCTCACCCTGTCCATCCGGTCCCGCTGACAGCAGGCTCATGATCGCCATCGCCAGCTTCTGCGGATCGTGGCGAACCCTTAGCTCCTGCTCATCCTGCGGCACCACCAGATCGAGCATCGCTGCGTAGTCGATCCTGCCTGCCAGCCGATTGAGCTCTTTATCCATGCCATCAGTGACAGAAACCGGCGTCGCCTTCACATCGGAGTAGAGCTCCTGGATAGACGGAGTCGCCGCTTCGTTGTTTATGAGCGCCACATCGATCGGCACAGGGTCGAGATATGCGCCCATCTCTCTCAGGAAATCTACAGGCGTGAAGTTGTCAGTCTCGCCATGCTTCGTCATCAGGTTGCAGACGAAGACCTTCTTGCCCTTTGAACTGCCAATAGCGTCCACAACACCGTCAACGAGCAGGTTTGGAAGGATGCTCGTGTAGAGATCGCCGGGGCCGAGCACGATCAGGTCGGCCGCTCCAATAGCCTCGATAGCCCGCGCGTTGGCCTCCACAGCTCTATCAAGGTAGACACGACTGATAGGCGGCGGATCGAACCTGCGAAGATCGATCGTTCTCTCGCCTCGAAGGACGCTGCCATCCACAAGCTCGGCGCAGAGGTCTGCTCGTTCAAGCGCAACCGGAATCACACGGTGCTCGATGCCAAGCATCGATGAGACGGTCTCTATCGCCATCTCGATGTCTGAGTGCATCACCGTGAGGGCCGATAGGAACAGGTTGCCAAGATTGTGGCCGTTGAGGCTGCTCTCGTTTCCGAAGCGGTACGTTGAGGCAAGCCTGAAGGCCTCTGTCTCCGGGCCATCGCCAGACAGCGCCACGAGACAGCGCCGAATATCGCCTGTAGCAAGATGGCCAAACTCGTCACGCAGCCGGCCCGAGCTGCCGCCATTGTCGAAAGCGGTGATGATGGCCGTCAGGGACACATCATGCGCGCTCAGGCCTTTGAGCACGACCGAGGTGCCGGTGCCACCACCGATGACGACTATGTTGGGTCTCTGCTGGCTCATCGAAGCGTTTTCTGGCGGTCTCCTGGCGAATATCCAAATGTGGGGCCAAATCTGGCGGCGGAATGTAGCAGAAGCGATGCCGAGCCGCCATTCCCAGCGGCCTACCCGACAGCGCTTTGGCCGAAACACACCGCTACCGGATAGATTCGCGTAGCGATTCGTCCGCAGAGTTTGACACGGCTGCAACTCGGCGAAGCGTCGCGGTCGGCTATCGAAGATGCGCCTTTGTGGTCAATCCGCGTGCAGAATGCGGCGGCGTACGCGTGAGT
>JANQIZ010000340.1 GCA_028281895.1 Dehalococcoidia bacterium | reverse complement strand
AGCTCTACAGGCGTTGCCAACCCGCTCGAAGAGCTCTGCAAAGTGATTCACGAAGAGTCGGATGCGCTCATCCTTGTCGATGCTGTCTCTTCAGCAGGTGGAATGGCTATCGCTGTCGATGCCTGGGGCATTGACGTGGTCGCAACAGCATCACAGAAGTCCTGGATTGCGCCTCCGGGAATCGCAATGGTCACGTTCAGCAAGAAGGCGTGGGAGGCTCACGCCCGCTCGACGACACCGAAGTACTACTACGATGTGCAGCAGTACGAGGACTATCTCAAGATCGGCCAGCCGCCGTTCACACCCTGCCTGCCCGCCATGTTCGCCATCGAGAAATCGCTTGAGAGCATGGTCGCAGAGGGCATCGAGACCGTATTCGAACGGCACCACAGCATCGCCGAGCACACACGAGATGGAGCGCGCTCGCTCGGGCTCGAGCTGCTGCCTGAAGAGCAGTACGCATCGAACACCGTGACTGCGATCAAGCTCCCCGACGACATCGATGGCAAGGAGTTCCTGTCACGGGTTAGACGCGACTTCAACGTCGTTCTTGGCGGCGGCCAGAAGTCGTTGACCGGGAAGATCTTCAGGATCGGCCACATGGGATGGGTCGAGACTGCGCACATCGACGAATCGCTCGAAGCTGCGGGCAGGACGCTGCGTGAAATGCGTGGCTAGACGCAGCACCGAAGACGCCGCTCGTTCGTAGCATCTTGAAGCACACATGACCGCCGAGGCTCGCCTGGAGTCCGTGGGATCTGTGTGCATGCATAAAGGCGCTCTCAGCTTGTCTCGTCGTTGGCTACTCTCCGCGTTCACGCTCGTTACCGCAGCTCTACTTGGCTGCGGCAGCAATGGCGCGGCACCCGATGTTGAGTCGCCAACCGCCACCGTGCAGCAGCGATTTAGCGATTCGCTCGACTTCACTCTCATCTCCACAAACGGTGGAGCGGTGAGCTTCGCGGATCTGCGAGGCGTCATGCCGGTCAGTCTCTTCTTCTATGACACCGCGACGTGTGAAGATTGCGAAGAGCGGCTCAGCGATTTCCAGGCTGCTTACCCACGCTTCAGAGACGTCGGCTTTGAGCTCCTGGCGATCAGCACCGACCCTCCAGAGAAGGCTCGGAGCACCGCTGAAGCGCTTGGACTCGAGTTCCCCGTCCTGACCGATGTCGATGAGATGGTCTCGAACAGGTGGGGAGTGCTTAGAGAGGGTCCATCCGGAGAGTCCAGGCCAGCGCTCGTCCTGCTTGATGGCGCCGGAAACGAGATCGCACGCCAGCAGACCGCATTGGCCTCTGATCTGCCGGGAGTCGACGAGCTGTTGCAGACGATGCAAAGGGCGATCGACTCTTCGCTGGCAGGAGCGACTCCGACACCGGGAACAAACAATTCACAGGCAGGCGAGCCTGGTCTCGTCTCACTCGGATTCGGCGCGACGGACTTCCTGCTGCCAGACGCCATCAACGGCGAACAGGTATCTCTGAGCGAAACGATCCAGGACAGGGCTGTCGTGCTGGTCTTCTACCGGGCATTCTGGTGAACGTTCTGCCGAATCCAGCTAGGTGAGCTGCAAGACAGGTACGACGAGATCACGGATCTGAACGCCGAAGTGCTGGCGATCAGCATGGACGACCTCAGCCAAACAGGCCAGATCGTCCGGCGCGTTGGCCTCTCCTACCCGGTGCTTTACACATCTGGAGATCCAACCACGCCGCAGGCCTATTCGGGGCTTATGGACGGCGGAAAGCATCCGTTCCCCGGCACATACGTGATCGGCCGAGACGGGATGATCCACTACGAGTTCATCGGCTCGAACTACGTGGAGCGAGCGTCTACCGATGATGTGATCGAGGTTCTCCAGCGGCTCGCAGGCTAGATATTGCCTTCCAGCGTCTGGATCACTGCGCCCGCAGATGGCTTCGGGAAGAAGTTGGTTGCTTTCGGAGGAAGCCTCCAGCCGCGGGTCACGATGCCTATGAACTCCTTCATCGGCACCGGCCTCATGACGAACGCCAGGCTGGCGTTGCCGCTCCGGACGCTCTCAAGAACCCGGTCGAGGTCGTGCTGAACATTGACCGCCGATTCCCGTCGATCTTCGGCGATCGACGGATCGATCAACAGATCGTGCAGTCTCGAGTACTCAGACTCCTCCAGAGCGTTCTCAACCTGCGGCAGATCTCTGCCGGTCGCGATATGGAACTGTCCTGGCTCGAGGCCTGCCACTCCAAACACCACCTCAGTGCCGTTCCTGTGATCCAGCGCATCAGAGAACGCACGAGCCACTTCACTGGATGACCCATCCGGTGGCGTCCATGGAACAAGATCGAACCTACGAGCAAGCTCGGCTTTAAGCCGCGCCGTCTCATCTTCGGTCGCGCTCTCGATCAAGCGGTGATACCCGCGGGTGATCAGGCCGGGCTCATCGACCGATACCATCAGGACCATCCTGTAGTTGATCGATTCGTCATGTGCCACTTCGCGGCCGCTTCGAATCAGTGAGCGATACCGCAGCGCCGCCTCATACCGGTGATGACCGTCTGCGATGAAGATCTGGGATTCCGAGAGAGCTGAGGCAAGCACGTCCTGCGTGCCGGGATCGGTGACGCGCCACATGCGGAGCGCAGATTGATCAGGCGGCTCCACGGTCAGCGTAGGGTGCCCGCCTGCGATCGCAGTAACCATGCCGCCCACTGTCGAGCGAAGGTCGTCGCGGAACACCATCAGCAACGGACTGTAGTTGGCCTGTGCGACGCCCATCAGGCGCACGCGATCCTTCACCCACTCAGCCCGCGTGCTCTCGTGAGGCAGTACGATCTCGCGGTCGTACTCCTCAAGCCTCAGCGCTCCAATGAACCCTCGCCTGATGAGCTGCTCACCCGCGAACTCAAACGTCTCTTCTGTGACGTATATGGACGGCTCATCGTCTCTGCGAAGGATGCCGGACTGCATCCACCCTCGCTGGGTCTCGGCTGCCGACAGATACGGGTCTTCAGCCAGGCCGCGCCGGGCCAGCTCAAGCCTCACGATGTTGTGCGGTGACCGAGCGTATAGATCGCGCTGCAGCGAAGGCGTGATCACGTCAAAGGGCGGACAGAGGTTCAGAGCCAGATCGTTCCCGCCGCTCTCCGGAGAGTGGGCGTACCTGATTCCGCGAAACGGTCTTATCTCAGCCATCTAATCTCTGCGTCCTGCTGGATGAGCGATCGAGCCAGCGTGTGATGTCGAAGAATCGAGTATATCCCCGCTCTCCGGCTCACCGATGCGACAGACTCCCTGATATTCGATGAGGCGTTGGTATACTCCGCGGGTTTTCCTGAGCGTCGATTTCACACCAGTACCGGACCCATCTCGCGTGACCGAATCTGAATCCGCTCCAGGCGAAGTTGTTCGCCGTGCTGCCGAACTGCGAGACGCGATCAACGAAGCCAACTACGAGTACTACATCAAGAGCGCGCCCGGGCTCACCGATGCCGAGTACGACGCTCTGCTTAACGAGCTGCGCGACCTGGAAGCACAGTACCCGGGCATCAAGACTCCCGATTCGCCAACTCAGAAGGTCGGCGCTCCGCCGTCTGATGAGTTCGCCGAAGTGGTCCACCCCGTGCCGATGCTCAGCCTCGGCAACGTCTTCGACGAACATGGACTGCGCGCCTGGTACAGCCGCACTCTCGACCACGCAGAGCTGGACGAAGCGTCGATGGTCTGCGAGTTGAAGATCGACGGCCTTGCCATCGCCGTTACCTACCGCAACGGCATCCTCGAGCAGGCGGCGACGCGCGGCGACGGCGTGCGGGGCGAAGATGTGACTCCGAACGTGCGTACAATCCGCAGCGTTCCGCTCCGGCTTTCAGGAGATGATGTTCCGCCACTGATCGAGGTGCGAGGCGAGGTCTACTTCCCGAACTCCGCTTTTGAGCAGTTCAATGCCGAGCGCGAGGCAAACGGGCTTCCGACGTACGCAAATCCCCGCAACTCCGCCTCCGGATCGCTGCGCCAGTTGGATTCATCCGAAACCGCGCGCCGTCCGCTGGCCATGTTTTGCTACTCGATCGGCTACTCCGAGGGAGGCGCCACACCGGACTCGCAGTGGGAGGTGCTGCAGGCGATGCGGCGCTGGGGCCTGCCGGTGAATCCGTGGACGCGCCACTGCGACTCAATCGAACAGGTACTGGCCGCTGTTCAGGCTGCGGTCGAGGAGCGTGACGGACTGGACTACGGCATCGACGGTCTCGTTGTGAAACTGGACAGCATCGCGCTCCAGGATTCGCTCGGCTCGGTAGGGCGGGATCCAAGATGGGCGACGGCGTTCAAGTTCCCCGCTGAGCAGGCTCGCACACGCATCAACGCGATCCACGTGAACGTTGGGCGCACCGGCAACCTGACGCCATGGGCAGAGCTGGAACCGGTCAATGTGGGCGGAGTCACCGTACGCCGCGCAACTCTCCACAACCGGGACGAGATTCGGCGCAAGGATTTCCGCGCTGGCGACAGCGTCATCATCCAGCGCGCTGGCGATGTCATACCGCAGGTTGTGCAGGTAGCGGATGACAATGTGCGCGACTCGTCCTCTCGCCCGTTTGAGTTCCCTGAGACCTGTCCGGCCTGCGACGAACCGACGCTTGAGACTGAAGAAGATGCGTCGGTCAGATGCGTGAACGCCGCTTGCCCGGCACAGTTCGAGCGATTGCTTGAGCATTTTGCATCGCGCGGAGCAATGGATATCGAGGGACTAGGCGAGCGGGTGGCACAGGACCTGGCGCGAAACGGGATCGTGCAAAGACTGAGTGATCTGTACACACTTCGCGGGCGTGAAGATGAGCTCGCTGAGCTTGAGGGCATGGGCGAAAAGAAGATCGACAACCTGCTCGAAGGGATAGATCGCTCGAAAGAGCAACCTCTCTCAAGACTGCTGTTCGCTCTCGGCATCATCGGTGTTGGCAGCGAGGCTGGCGAGTGGCTTGCCCGGCATTTCCGAACACTCGAAAGACTGCAATCCGCATCTGTCGACGATCTGCTTGAGGTTGATGGCGTAGGGCCGGTCACAGCGCAGACTGTTCACGAGTGGATGAGCCTCCCGGCGAACCAGGAGATGCTGCAGCAATTGACTGCCGCAGGGTTGACCGTTGAGGACGACTCACCAGAGCCTCCGCAGGATCACCCGATTCGAGGTTTGACCTTTGTCGTAACCGGGACGCTTGAATCTATGTCACGTTCTGGCGCAGAATCAAGGATTAAGGCTCTAGGTGCGAAAGCATCAGGCAGCGTCTCTAAGAAGACTGCCTATCTGGTTGCAGGAGCAAATGCAGGCTCCAAGCTCCAGAAAGCGCAAGACTTGGGCGTGCCGATCCTCGATGAAGCAGCGTTCCTGCAATTCCTGGACGGCAATGCGCCAGCGGAGACCGCTCCCAGTTAGAGAGGTGTCCAGATGGCGACCACCACTAACGCATCGAGGCCATCTGCCCACGTAGTTGAATTAACGCGTGCACGGGCAGATCGCCCTCAGCCGGTGAGTGTCGGCCTGAGCGGATTCCAGTATCCCGGTGAAGTCATCTTCGCTGAGCAGTGGCAGGCATGGTTCGGAGCCGGGTTGCCAGAGCGGGTGATGTTCCGCTTCGTCTTGCTCTCCGAGCCGCAAAACGTTGCCGCTTCAGATATCTCCAGCCGATTCATCGTCGTCGCCACGCCCCGGCGGCCAGACAGGCATGATGACGATCTCTATTCGAAGCTGGACCGTGAGCTGGGGCGGCTGAACGAGATCCGCGAAAGATACATCACGACTGGCGACTACGAGCTTCACTCTCTCACCGAGTCCATCACTGACCAGGCTTCGAAGGCGAGGCGCGACCTCGTATCCGCGCTTGCCGACAAGTGGCGCAGGTCGCGGCTCGTGGCTCGCAGAGACAGTCCTGCATATGCAGTCAGTTCGGAATCGATCTTTGTCGGCGATGAGCCTGCTGCCTGGGTCGATGCGGTGGCCGCGACGCTGTTCTCGGTGAGCAGCAGTCAACCGGCAGGGGATGTAAGGCAGGCCGATCCAGCCAGACTCTTCGCCAGGCTCGCAGACCCTGGCATAGACCTGAAGCCGGGCCACCTGGATTCAGTGTTCAAGCGGACCGCGGGAATTGAGTTAACCGCGCTTTTCGACGAGATCGACACTCTGGCTTCAGGCAGTCCGAATCGCCGCGTTTCAGGTCATGTCCTCAGAGACCACGTGATGCGGCGGCTCGGAATCCCTCCGGGACTTGCCGCACTGGGAATCGTCGCATACATAAGGGCGAGGGATGGTGAGGCTGCGATCGTTGCGAGAGATTCGACCGGCGAGGCGCGTCTCGACTCCCACTCGCTTGCAGGCGCCGGGTCCGATCTATGCCTGCTGTTCGCCATATCCTGGCTCTCTCCTGAACACACAGGTGACTGGAACTCGGCACTGCCATACACATCGCAGATCCTGCCAGCAGCGCGCCCTGAAGCGAGCGGCGAGCCAGCCCCGGACGAAGAGCAGCAGTTCCAACAGGCGCTCCAGGTTGCCTCGACGCGCACAGAGCTCACACTCAGAGCGCTTGAGAACGTCTGTGGCGCTGTTGCCAGTGAATCCGATCCTGTGCGAACAACAGCACGCCTGGCGCCGGTGCTGCAGTCGCGACACTGGCGCTCCTTCTACGAGGCGGCTCGGCGTGAATTCCCGGACGCTGCTGAGTTCGCCAGCGCTGTAAAAACGGCAGCGCAGCTCAGGATCCTCAGTGAAGACATCATCGACGTTCAGTCAGCGCATGACTACGTTGCCGCGGCCGATTTTGGCAGGATCGACGGCGAGCTTAGAACATCGGCTGCGTCTCTGCTTGCGATGCTTGATGTCGGGGCGATTCTTGAAGGGCGAAATTCGGTAGCTTCCGAGCTGCAGCAGTTCAGCATCTGGAAGTCAGCATACGCGGGCGCGTACCGAGAGCATCATCGCGACAGGAGAAGCAGGGATCTGGAGACTGAACGCCAGGCGTCAGAGGCGGATCGGCAACTGGCCGCGACCGAGAAGCTGGCAGCAATCCCAGAACTGTCTGGCCATTACGATCCTACGCTGGGAACAAGGTGGAGAGAGCTCCGCGACATCATCAGGCCCTGCTCGGTTCCCGAAGACGAGCTCGAACTGCAGCGACAGCCCTACTGCACGGAGTGCGGGATACGCATGGGCTCGTCTGGGATAGATACAGAGATCCAGTCCATCATCGCAGCGATCGAGAACGCTCTGCATGAGACAACGAATAGCCTGAGCAGGATCGCCACGTCACGTGTGCTTGCTGGCGAGCGGTGGGTAGAGTTGCAGAAGCTCATCGACATAGGCGCTATCGCCGATCTCACCGCCCTTTCGGCTGTTCTGGACGAAGATGTTGTGGCGTTCCTTGAGCGATTCGCCAGCGATTCATCCGCCGATTCCGATCAGGCAGGCGCCAGCTAACTTGGACGCAGCGCGCCTCATACAGAAGCTGTTCCCGCGCGGTTCAGGTGGAGCCAGCAGGCCGATCGAATGGATCGTGACCGGTCTTGGAAACCCCGGACCGAAATATAAGAACACGCGTCACAACGTCGGCTGGTGGGCGCTTGACTCGCTCGTCGACCGCACAGGCACCGAGCTGAAGCCTGCTGGCGCCAATTCGATGACTGGTGAAGCCGAGATCGAAGGCTCGTCCGTGCTTCTAGTACGCCTCCTGACCTATATGAACCGTAGTGGTGATGCCATACGCACATTGCTGCGAAAGCACCATGTTGAAGCCTCACGGCTGATCGTAATCTACGATGACTTGAACCTTGATGCGGGGCGCGTTCGTATCCGTCCAAAGGGAGGAGCGGGCGGTCACAACGGCATGAAGTCGATCATCTCCTCGATCGGCACAGAGGAATTCATCAGGATTCGCATAGGAGTCGGCCGCCACTCTCACCCCGGCGGCCAGGTTGATCACGTGCTTGGAACGATGGCGCCACAGGAAAAAAAGCTGGTTCTCGATGCGGCAACACGCGCCGCTGACGCTGCAGTAACCGTGATCACTGAAGATCTCGATACAGCAATGAATCGATTCAACGCGTAACTATGCGTTTCGATTCGCTGTGCCCTCCCCATCTCCGGCTCAAGACGCCGCTCATCGCCATCGCCGCGTTGATCGCTGTTTCCGCCGCAGTCGCCTGCTCATCTCCTGGCACTGATACAGATCCCACCAACAGCATAGAGCCGACCGCCACTGCAACTTCATCGCCGCCAACAGCGCCTCCTGCGACTGCGACGCCTACGCCTTCTGGCATGCCGGGGAACGCTGCGCGCACCTCTATTCCTGTGCCTCCTTCGCGAGACCTGTACGAACTCGCGAGACGCCTGACCCTCCACACGAGCGAGCCTGCTCCTCGCTTCGCGTCACCAGTTCCTCCGGCCCTTGAAGTTGGAGACCGGCTTGAGTGGAACGTGAACAGGCAAAGTGGCAACGTCACGGTCGAGGCCGAAGTCATGCGCGTCTCTCAGCACGCCTACTGGATATTTGAAGACGGGCACTCGCCTGACAGCGGCCGTCTAGCCTCGGCTGCCGCCGCATTCGAGACCACGGTATGGCCAGCGGTCACATCGGCGCTCGGAGATGTCTGGAACCCCGGAGTCGACGGCGATCCGAGAATCGTGATCTTCCACGGAGTTCTGCGGCCCGGTGTCGCGGGCTACTTCAGTGGGAACGACGAGTACCCGGTCGAGATCCAGCCAGAAAGCAACCAGCGAGAGGCGATCGTCATCTCCGCAGACGTGCTGACCTTTGGCGGCCAGGGCTACATGAGCACACTGGCCCACGAGCTTCAGCACGCCATTCACTGGGCGGCCGATGTTGGAGAGGAATCGTGGCTGAACGAGGGGCTATCAGAGGTCGCCACTGGACTCGCAGGACTCCCCGCAGGCTCAGTGAATGCGTTCCTGAGACAGCCAAATACATCGCTCGTCCAGTGGGAGCCTGAGATCTTCCAGGCATCGCCCAACTACGGCGCGTCCGCCCTGTTCTTCGAATACATCTCTGCGCACTACGGCGGAGTCGAAACACTCCGGGCAATCGTCAACGAGCAGACCGACGGGCTCGATTCCGTGACTTTAACTCTGCAGAACCTCGGCTACGACGAAACCGCCGTCAGCATCTTCACCGACTGGGTGGTCGCAAACTTTGCGGACGATGAAACAGGACTGTATTCCCACCCTGATCGAACAACCCGCACTCCAAGACTCGAAGAGGTCGAAGCGCCTCACCTGATCGAGGACAGCGTCAGGCCGTTTGGGACAAGGTACTACCGAATCGAAGACACCGAGTCCGAGGTGATGATCGAGTTCTCGGGTTCACCGGAGGGCAGGATCTTCGAAGCAGAGCCACACTCAGGCCATACGTGCTGGTGGTCAAACGCAGGAGATTCGATAAACACGACTCTGACCCGTTCGGTGGACCTGTCGATTGTCGATTCGGCGACGTTCGAGTTCTGGGCGTGGTACGCAATCGAAGAGGACTGGGACTACGCCTACTTCTCTATCTCGCAAGACGGCGGCGAAACCTGGAACATCGTCCCGACCGAAAACAGCACCTTCGCCAACCCCAACGGCACTGCCTTCGGACCTGGACTCACCGGGATAACAGACGGATGGGTCAAGGACAGCGTCGACCTGTCGCCATACACAGGCAGCGAGGTACTCATCCGCCTCGAGTACATCACTGACGACGCTATCCATGACAGGGGCGCGTGCTTCGATGACTTCTCGATTCCCGAGATCGGCTGGAGCGATTCGACCGAAACCACCGGCGGCTGGGTGAGCGAGGGATTCGCGCTCATTAACGACAGGCTTCCCGTCGAGTACCTCGTGCAGGTCATACACGACACCGACTCGACTCCAGCTGAGGTGACGCGCGTGACCGTGGACCAAAACGGCAATGCCACAGTCACGGTGCGAGGACCAAACTCTGATGAGCAGCTTGTTCTCGCAGTCAGCGTAGTGACGCCTCACGTCACCGGCTCGCTGGACTACACGGTCGACATCAGCACACGGTAGCCTTTCCGTCGTCTGACCGATCTCCGATGTAAGATCATCGGCCTGTTTGTACGCGCCTCCAACACCTGTTGCATCCCAACCAGCGATCGAAAGGTGAGCTCCATTAGCAAGCTCTTCTCCAGCATCCAGCTTCGCGATCTGACGATCCGCAACCGTCTCTTCGTGTCTCCCATGTGCCAGTACTCGTCTGAAGACGGGGCGCCCAACGAATGGCACAGGGTCCACCTCGGGACACGCGCCTCAGGTGGAGCCGGCCTCGTGATGACTGAGGCGACGGCTGTTGAGCCGCGGGGGCGAATCAGTCCGTGGGACCTTGGCATCTGGGACGACTCGCAGATCGACGGCTTTCGCGCTGTCGCCGATTTCATCCATTCTCAAGGAGCCGCCGCCGCAATCCAGCTTGCCCATGCGGGCCGAAAGGCATCGACCGCACAGCCCTGGAACGGTGGCAAGCTGCTTGGTGAATCGGACGGAGGCTGGCAGCCGGTTGGGCCATCCGATCTGCCGTACGACGAAAACCTGGCCGTGCCGCGAAGGCTCAATGTGGCCGAGATCGATGCGCTGGTGAAGGAGTGGCGGGCCGCAGCCGAGCGCTCACTCGTTGCAGGCTTCGACGTTGTAGAGCTTCACTTCGCCCACGGCTATCTCGCCCACGAGTTCCTCTCGCCGATCTCAAACGATCGAGAAGATGAGTACGGCGGGTCAGCCGAGAACAGGGCGCGGTTCCCTCTGCAGATCGCCAAGGCGGTCCGCGAAGTCTGGCCTGATCACCTGCCGCTGTTCGCCCGCATCTCGGCCACCGAATATGTCGAAGGTGGCTGGGATCTCAACGACTCGATCAGATTCTCGGGCTGGCTGAAGGATGCAGGCGTCGATCTCATCGACACGTCCTCAGGCGGCAACTCGCCTGCGCAGACCCTGACTCCGTTCACGGGATACCAGGTGCCGTTCGCAGAGGAGATTCGAAAGCAGGCCGGTATCGCCACGGGCGCGGTCGGCATGATCACCGAGGCGCAGCAGGCAGAGCAGATCCTGCAGAGCGGCCAGGCGGACGCCATCTTCGTGGGGCGCGAGCTGCTGAGGAATCCGTACTGGCCGTTGCACGCGGCGGCTGAGCTGGGCGACAGGCTGGACTACTGGCCCGACCAGTATCTGCGAGCAGCGGTGTACCCGGGCGATTAGCCGGCGGGCTCGATCTTCGAGAACCCGGTGTACGGGGTCAGCACCTCGGGAATGACAACACTGCCATCGGGTTGCTGGCCGTTTTCCAGGACCGAAATCCATATCCGCGGGATCGCCAGTCCGGAGCCGTTTAGGGTGTGGGGCAGCCGAACCTGCTCGCCTGCAGCCGGACGATAGCGGGTGTTGTTGCGGCGAGCCTGGAAATCAACACAAGTCGAGATCGACGAGACCTCTAGCCACTCTCCCGATCCGGGCGCCCATACCTCGATGTCGTAGGTCTTGGCAGACTGGAAGCCTATGTCCCCAGCACATAGCTGCACGACCCGGTGGCTAAGCCCGAGTCTTTCGCACAGTGTTCGCCCTTCGGCAAGCATCTCTTCCAGGTGCCGCTCCGGCTCTTCAGGTTCGACGAAGCGGAACATCTCCACCTTTTCGAACTGATGCACGCGTTTGATCCCGCGCACATCTCGGCCGGCCGCAGTGTGCTCTTTGCGGAAGCTCGTCGTCTGCGCCACGTACTTCAGCGGAAGCTGATCGGGATCGATGATCTGCCCCTGGTGCAGTCCGTTCAGCGCCACCTCAGCCGTGGGAACGAGCCAGAGATCAGACTCATCATCCCTGTAAAGGTTGTCCTTGAATTTCGGCAGGTTCCCTGAGCCGGTCATCGTCTCCTCGCGCACAAGCAATGGCGGCTCAATCTCGGTATATCCGTTCTCACTCGAATGCGTGTCGAGCATCCAGGCCGAAAGCGCCCTGCTCAGCCTCGCGCCCTTGCCCTTGAGAACATAGAAACGCGATCCTGAGATCGACGCGCCCGCCTCCAGATCGAGGATTCCAAGCGCCGGGCCAAGATCCCAGTGCGCCTGCGCATCCGCTATCTCGTGCTCCTCGCCATACGTCTCAACGACGACGTTCGCCGTCTCATCCAGTCCTTCGGGGACATCTGGCATCGGAAGGTTTGGAAGCGGTAAAAGCAGATCGCGTATCTCGTGCTGAATCTCTCCGAGCGCCTGCTCAGCCTCCTTAATGCGGTCATTGGTCTCGCGCATCTGCGCTATCTCTTCAGGCGTGGGCTTTCGCTTCTCATCGCCGATCCGCTTGGAGACCGCGTTCCGCGTCGCGCGATCCTCATCTGAGCGAGCGATCAGGCGCCGGCGCTCAGTGTCCAGCTCGACGATACGCTCGACGGGCGGGTCGGCCTCGCCTCTGCGCTCAAGCGCGGCACGAACTTCGGCTGTGTTACGGACGATGTTGCTGAGATCAAGCATGTAGAAATTCCTGGATAGAGTTGGCCGTTTGCCTGCGCATTTGCCTCAGGAGCGAAGCTGGGGGAACAGGATGATCTCCCGGATCGACTCTTCCCTCGAGATAAGCATCGTCAGCCTGTCGATGCCGATTCCAAGACCGCCGGTAGGCGGCATGCCGTGCTCGATCGCCACCAGGAAGTCCTCATCCAGGCGATCGGTCTCGTCATCGGCAAACTCGCTGCGCACCTGCTCTTGCTCTTCGAAGCGAGCACGCTGGTCAACAGGGTCGTTCAGCTCCGTGAAGGCATTGGCCATCTCGCTGCCGAGCACGAACGCCTCGAACCTCTCCACTACACCTTCACTACCCTGCTTGCGCTTGGCGAGTGGTGACATGAGCACCGGGTAGTCGACTAGGAATGCAGGCTGAATCAGCTCAGGCTCGACAGCCGTCGATATCACCTTGTCGAGAAGTCTTGGCCACGAAAGTCCTGGCTCAACGTGGATATTTCGCTCGCGCATCGCCTGAGAGAGAGATTCGACATCGTCACACTCAACGAAGTCGATGCCACAGCGCTTGATGATCTCCTGCCGCAGATCGAGCCTTGGCCACGGAGGGGTCAGGTCGATCACCTCACCGCCCTCTTCCGGAGGCTGCAGCTTCATCGAGCCGGTTGTCTCCTGTGCCACCGTCGACACCAGCTGCTCAACCATTTCCATCACATCGTTGTAGTCGGCATACGCCTCGTAGCTCTCCATCGTGGTGAACTCTGGATTGTGATCGTGATCGATGCCTTCGTTGCGGAAGAGGCGGCCGATCTCGAACACCTTCTCCATGCCACCGACTATGAGCTTCTTGAGCGGCAGCTCAGTTGCGATACGCAGATACAGGTCTCGGTTAAGGCTATTGTGATGCGTTGTGAACGGGCGTGCTGCCGCGCCCGCGGCGACAGGCACAAGCACCGGCGTCTCTACCTCAACGAACCCGCGTGCGCGCATAAAACTGCGAATCGTAGAGACGATAGCTGGTCTGAGCTTCGCCAGCTTCATCGCACGATCGTTCGAGATCAGGTCAAGATAGCGCTGCCGCGTCCGGGCCTCGACATCCTGCAGCCCGGCCCACTTGTCAGGCAGCGGCCTGATCGCCTTGGTGAGCACTGTGACCGAAGTCACCTCAACGCTCGGCTCGCCTCGACGGGTCCGAACCACTGGCCCTGTTGCGCCAACAATGTCGCCAATGTCCAGCAGGTCCAGCAGATCGAAGACGTCGCCAAGAACATTCTGCCTCGCGAACAGCTGGATTCGGCCCGATCCATCCTTGAGGTCAATGAACGAAGCCTTGCCCATGCCTCGTCGCGCCATGATCCGGCCTGCGACAGTCACATCTGCAGTCTTTGGCGCCTCTTCGTCATCTCCGGTCGAAGCCTCAGCTTCTTCGAGCAACCCGACGGCTTCACTTGCCGTGTGAGTCCTGCGGAACCTTGCCGGGTACGGGTCTACTCCGCGCTCCCGCAGAGCAGCGACCTTCGCCAGCCGGTCGTGCATCAGCCGTCGTTCGCCAGCAAGGCTCGTCTCGCCGGCATCGGTCTCATCTAATTCTGGTTCGGGCCGCGGATCGCTGTCTTGGTTCGACACTGCTTGTCAGATTCAGTCCTGTTGGTGGCTCGCATCTGCCGCGCATCAGTTTTGGCGGCACGAAGACTAGCCATTGTAGTGGCTTGGGAAACCGCAGTCAGATCGAACTTCAAGTAGGCAGCGAACAGCTAAGACACCGCCGCGTCCCGTTGATGAAAACGGCAAACATGCTCGAAAGACGCGCTGAGGGTGAATTGTCTGCCGATGCCCACGAAATGAATAATGCTCATTGCAGGTCATCCGATTTCGGGTTGCATGTGCGCCCGGCTTATGCGCAGACGGTGAGAGGCCGAACACTTGAGACGGCGGACTCATCAGCGCAGGGGCGGGGGACGGGAGCCGGTCCGGCCGACGACGTCACGTGTTCTCAACGCGCTGTTCTCGATGCTGGGGCCAGATGGAGCAAGGGGGCTGAGATTCCTTGACCTCTATGCGGGCCTTGGCAGCTTCGGTCTCGAAGCGCTGAGACGCGGTGCGGCGAGAGTGGTGATGGTTGAGCAGAATCGTCGCAGGGCAGAGGCGCTAGAGACGGCGATAGCAGGTTCGGAACGCGCTGCCGTCGTTGCCCAGGACGCCATACGGGCGCTGGCATCGGTGGAAGGTCCGTTCGATGTTGTGTTCGCCGACCCGCCGTATGCCGACAGTCCGTTTGAGGCACTGGCGACCAGATTGGATGAGCGAAGCCTTGTGGCAGGAGGCGGAGTGGTGATGTTCGAGCATTTCCACAAGTCGCAGCCACCGGACCGTCTGCAAGGGCTGGAGATAGCCACGCGCAGGCGCTATGGAGACAGCGCGGTTTCGGTCTACAGGCCTGTCGATGAAATTGGACCCGCTACAACGGGCGAGGAGCCTGATCAGAGTTGGTGAAGGCTATATACCCGGGCACGTTCGACCCTGTGACTAACGGGCATGTCGACGTGGTAGAGCGGGCGGCGAAGATGTTTGGAGAGGTGATTGTCGCCGTCGTAGGCAAGACCTCGAAGCGAGTGATGTTCAGCGCCGCTGAGAGAGTTGGAATGTTCGAGACGGCGCTCGAGCACGTGCCGAATGTCCGGGTGGCTCAATACCAGGGACTGACGGTTGAGTTTGCAAAGGAGCAGGGAGCCGATGTCATAGTCAGGGGGCTACGCATCGGAAGCGATTTTGACTATGAGCGCGAGATGGCCCTCATGAACCGAGATCTCGGGAACGTGGAAACCGCTTGCCTGCTCAGTTCACTGGAATACCAGTACGTAAGCTCGTCAAGAGTCAAGGAAATTGCGGCGTTTGGAGCAGATGTCTCAGGCCTCGTGCCTGGGAACGTGATGACTCCATTGCTGCACAAGCTCAAGGGCGCCGGTTCGCAGTAGTTCGGCGGGCGCGCAACTTGTCGATGGAGGCAAACACATGGCATCGATGGACCACATAGCCAAGCTCGAAGAGATGCTCGGTAGCGGAAGAGTGCCGGGAACCGCACGCACCCTGGTGAATCTCGAAAAGATCCGAGAGGTCATTGAAGAGCTCAAGAAAGAGCTGCCCTCGCAGGTGAATGACGCCCAGACGGTGCTTCGCCAGAAGGAAGCGATCCTCAAGCAGGCAGAGCTTGAGGCACGTCGCATCAGGGCCTACGCAGACGAGGAAGCCACGACCATCCGCTCCCTTGCTGAAGAGCAGAGCCAGTCGCAACTCGAGACGGCTCGAACCGAAGCGCAGGACATGCTGGGTGACTCTGAGATCGTCAAGGCAGCTGAAGAGAAGGCTGTCGAGATCGAGCAGGCTGCCCAAGAGAAGGCCAACAAGATCGTTGGTGATGCGCAGAACAAGCTCAACCAGGTGCTGGCCAACGCTGAGCAGGATGCCGGAGAGCGCCGCCGTGGAGCGGACAACTACGCCCGCGAGGTCCTGTTCATGCTGGAAGAGAAGATCGCCGACACGCTGGGCCAGGTCAGGTCCGGCATCGACGTTCTCGACTCTCAGAATATGGCCGTAGGTGACTGAGTAGCTCCCGTCGCCTGTGCGTGGCCCGCCGATAGTATGTCGGCGGGCCTTTCTGTATTCAGCTCAAGCATTGCCCGATAGCGTCCCTGCCAGCTCCCAGGACAAGGCATTCACATGAAGCGGTTTCTCGCCGAGCCAATAGCGACTGGACTGTTCAGCGGGCTGTGGCCAATAGCGCCCGCGACAGCAGGCAGCGCTGCGGCGTTGCTTCTCTACTGGGCGCTGCCCTTCACCGGCGAGGGCGATTCACCCTGGTTCTTCGCACTTATCGGAGTGACTGGCATCGTCGGCGCATGGGCTGCCGGAGCCGTTAGCACACCGGACGATCCGGATCCCAAACGAGTCGTGATAGACGAATGGGTCGGTGTCTGGATAACGGTCGCCTTCCTGCCGGCGACCTGGGCCTG
>JANQIZ010000040.1 GCA_028281895.1 Dehalococcoidia bacterium | reverse complement strand
TGCTAATCCTCGGACTCTCCGCAGTAATCACGCCGCTCGCAGTCTCTCAGCAACTTGTCCGGCTCGACATCCCGCTGGTAATCATCGCCTCGGCGGTAGTTCTCCTGATGTCGCTCGACCGCACTATCAGCCGGATCGATGGCATCATTCTGTTCAGCGGAATCCTGGCATACATCGCCTATCTCATCTGGTTCCGCCGTCGCAACAGACAGACTCCTCCCGTTCCAAATCCTGACGCGCCAGAACGAAAGCGCGACTACACGCGCGGCTTGCTGCTCAGGGACATTGGATCGATCGTTCTCGGACTGGCGCTGCTGGTGCTCGGCGCAGACTGGCTCGTGGACGGCGCGATTGATATCGCCGATGCGCTGGGAGTCAGCAAACTGGTCATTGGCCTGACCATCATCTCCGCCGGAACTGCGCTCCCGGAGATTGCCGTCTCGGTCATCGCAAGTCTGCGCGGACAGCGAGATATTGCGGTGGGCAATGTGGTTGGCAGCAACCTGTTCAACCTTCTAGCGGTCCTCGGCATAACCGGCATCATCGCTCCAAACGGGATTGAGGTCGCGAACAGCCTGCTGACGTTCGATATACCGGTGATGACCGCGGTAGCCGTCGCGAGCCTGCCCATCTTCTTCACGGGCTACGAGATCGCGCGCTGGGAGGGCTGGGTGTTCCTGGGCTACTACGCTGCCTACGTGGTGTACCTGATCCTGCAGGCTACGGAACATGACCTGCTGCCCGCTTTCAGCTCAGTCATGCTGCTCTTTGTGCTGCCAATCACGGTGCTGACACTGGCGCTGGTGACATTGAGGGCAATCGAGGCTCGGAGGATGAGGCGTTCAGCCAACTCAGCTAACCGCAATCAACGGTCTGAGTGATCCGGCCACATTCCCCAGCTAGAGACGACTGAGCAGAGCTTGACTCCGCGCCTACAGACCGCGTCTAGGAATCCAACTGCGAGGAGGCGCTTCAATTCTTAGAAAACTCTAAGAGCTTCTCCAGATTGCTCCAGTGTTAGCGACCTACTCTGGAGAAATGAACGTAGAAGCACATGAGATGGATGCGGAAAGCGTCACGATCAGGCAAGGGAACGATTCCCTGATGAGCTTCGCCAGCAAACGCAATATCGAAGCGATGCTGCCTACTGCTGCGGCAGGTCTGGTTGCCGGCATCGTGGTTATTGCTGTTTCGCTGCCACTGCACTCTCCGCACGACTCGCTGATGAACACCGGCACGATCGCCATCGCCGTCGTAGCCACAGCCATAGTGATTTCGGTGGCAGTCAGCCGACTGGCGGAATCGCGTAACAGCTACTTCGTGTTGCTTGGCGTTTCATCTGTCGCGTTCATCCTCGCTTCGATCGGCGCGTTCGTAGTCCAGGAAACTCAGGATCTTGAACGAACCGTGAGCTTCGTAGTGCCTCTTGCGGCCATACAGTTCGGTCTCACCGCGCTGCTAAGCCCGCTCCTGGAGCTGCGCCGATCTATTGCACGCTGGACGGCCCTGGCGGCATTCCTGATTCTCCTCTCCGCTGGCTTCGCACTTGCGGGACAGGGAGATCGGGAATCGGGCCGCCTCGAGCTTCCGCCAAGGACGCAGCAGTAGTCGCAAAGGAAGATTTCGACATGAACCCACTTACCAGAAAAACCTTGATGGCGCTGTTGCTTGTGATCGCCTTCCCTGGAATAGCGATCGCATGCGGATCAGAGTCGGCGCCTGAAGCATCTCAACCGACATCTACACCTGGAACGACCGCCGGAAGCGGTGCCACGCCATCGCCGTCACCTCCTGACACTTCAGAAGGAGATTCGCTGGTGTTCGAGGTCACTGGCGATTCTGAAGCTACGTTCACCGTTACTGAACAGCTGTCCCGCCTGCCTGCTCCTAACGATGCGGTGCTCAGGACCAGCGCAATCACTGGCGAGGTCAGACTTGACGGAGATCCGTTCGATCTGGAGATTGACCTTCACGCATTGATCAGCGATCAGAGCCGCCGCGATGACTATGTGCGGAATGATCTGTTCCCGAACCAGCCCTCGGCTACGATCAATTTCGACGGAATCGCATCCGTCCCTGCAGGTCTGCAGGGTGGGGATGAGATTACGACCTCAGCGACGGGAACGGTCAACGTCAATGGAGCCGATGCCGAGATCACATTCGAGATCGAGAGTCGTCTCGACGGCGACACTCTGTTCGTTCTTGGTCGAGCCGACTTTGTGTGGGCAGATTTCGGAATGACCGCTCCGGTCAGCCAGTTTTTCGTTGTTGAAGATGAGGTCCGAGTAGAGGTTCTGCTGGCAACGGAACGAATGTGAGCTTCAGACGAAGCGAAGTCGTGCCGGCAACAAATCAACGGGCGAAGCCTTTGTGCAGGAAACGCACCCTGGCTTCGCCCATATCTCAAGATAAACGACCACTATTCGCGGATTCGCTACTAGCGATCAAATCCCGCTGCGTGCGTGCTGAACTCGGCCCCTAGCTGCATCTGCTCGGTCGCCTGCTTTAACTCCTCCGGAACCTCGCCAAAGAAGAAGAACGGCCCGGGAGTGGCGATAGCCAGCAGCTGCGGAAAGTGCGGGGCCGCAGTCTCGCTCAGGTGGAAGCCAAGAGCCCCTGCATCAGCGAACTCGTCACGGACATAGAGCGCGTTTTCCTTCTCAGAAACATAGATGTGAACCGCTGTCGCGCCAGGCTCGTTCTGCTCCATAGCGCTGCTAACGCCTGAGTAGATCGACTTGAGCTCCTCAAGCTTCCCCTGCTGCGCCGTCCACTTGTAGATAACGGTGATCTGGTTGCTGTCCATTCTTCAATCTCCTGTGTAGCGGACTCCTGTTTCGAACCATCTGGCCCGGGTAACCGATCAGTTACTTGCGCATAAAGTAACTGGTTAGTTACCCTATGTCAAGGGGAGTTTTTAGCGACTATGACCGGAGCAAAGAAATACGATCGCCTGGACCTGCTTGACCGGGCGATCGAGCTGTTTCGCCGCCAGGGGTTCAATGGCACCAGCACCGCGGAACTGGTGGCAGAGCTTGGCGTGAATCGAAAGAGCATGTACGCGGAGTTCGGCTCAAAGCAGGGGCTATTCGAGTCGGCGCTGGAGCGCTACAGCGAGGTGCACCTGTCCAATGTGCTTAGCCCCATTGAAGCTCCGGGCGCTGGCCCTAGCGCGATCTGCGAGGCATTCGCGATCTATGGGTCGGCAAGCGAGGGATGGGCGCGCGGCCGCGGGTGCCTGATGTGCAACACCGCGGTGGAGCGTGCAGCGCTGGACCCGGGCGCAGGACGATACGTAGCCGCATATCTTGAGCGGCTCACACATGCGTTCCGTCGTGCACTTGAAAACGGGCAAGCAACCGGAGAGATCAGCGGGAACGCTCCACTTGATCGGCTCGCCGCGTTCTTCACAACGGCCCTTATCGGTGTCGCTGCATGCATCAGGGCTGAAGCGCCGCCAGAGCAGGTGCAGGCTGCGTGCGACGTGGCAACGAGCATCCTCGACGCGCACAGACCTGTGCAGGCGGCAACTCTCCAGTAGCAAACGGCTCATCCCACCGCCAGCATGACGGCATCGATCTTCGCGCTCCCATGGGTTTGGCTTAGCGGTTGGCCGCCCGGCGATATCGGCGTTATCCTCCCGCCATACGCACAACCAGTTCCAGGACTTTCTTCATGCCCGCGGCAAACCACCAGCCTCTCGACCCCGAAAACCCGGACATCCTCTACGGCTCAACAAGCTCGCTGTGGGATGGACAGCATCCGATCGAGTGGGGAATAAAGCGCATCGCCGCTCTGGGCCTCCAGGGCATCGAGCCGTACGCCAAGCAGATCGAAAACCACCGCGCTAATCCGCTGGCTCTGAAAGAGAAGTTCGACGAAGCTGGCGTCACCATGATCGATGTCTCGAACGGCGCTAAAGGCCAGTCAACCAACTTCATTGATCCGGCAGAGACATCGAAGACCATCGCCGATCACGTCGCATTCGCACGTGACTTCCTGCTGCCTTTCGAGTGCACTCTCTGGAAGTGCAACATGGGAGCACGTCCAGAGGGCGGAACATCAGACGACCAGTTGAAGCGCCTAGCAGACACCCTGAACGAGATCGGCCGTCAGACGATTGAGATGGGCATCAGGCTCGCTCCACACCCTCACATCTGGGGTCCTGTAGAGCGCGAGCACGAGGTGCGGGCCATGCTGGATCTGACGGACCCGGCATACGTCTGGCTCACGCCGGACACCGGCCACCTGACTCTAGGTGGAATGGATGCCGTGGAAATCATGGACGAATACTTCGACCGAATCGCTGAGGTGCATCTCAAGGACACGTATGCGAAGTACATCGGCAACACAGCCACACCTCCCCGCGATCAGCACTACATCGCCAGCGTCTACCACAACATGGGCGGAGGTGGTGTCGACTTCCCTGCCGTGATGAAGCTGCTGCGTGACAGGCACTACAAGGGGTGGGTCGTGTTCGACATGGACGGACCGCGCGAGGGCGACGATGGGTTCGATGCGATTGGCGGCAACATGGACCTTGCAGTGGACGACTACCTGTCTCACAACGTGAACTATCTGCGTGTGATCCTCGGCGTGAAGCTGCCTCCATTCAACTAACCAGACCGAAAAGCGCCGGCGCCGCGATCTCAGGATCGGCGTCACGGAATGTTTCTCACCTGCGAGGTGGATCGAGTGTCCTCATACAAGTACCTGGTCATCGGGCGCGGCATCATGGGCAGCGCAGCCGCCATGCACCTTGCTGCGAAGTCCGATGGCGTCGCGATGCTGGGCCCGACTGAGGCGATGGCGGCAGACAACTCTGCGACGCCGAAGGCCAGCCACTACGATGCCGGGCGAGTCACGCGCATCGCTGACCCCGATCCTTTCTGGAGCGGAGTGGCCCGGCGTTCGATCAGCCGATATCGAGACCTTGAACAGGCGACCGGTGAGCGCTTCTTCAATGAGGCCGGCTTCATGTGGGCCGACTCCAACACCGAGAGATCTTCCGAAACCCTGGCGATGACGCGCGAGGCCGGTGGCGAGATCGCACGGCTAGAAGCAGCAGAGATATCGAGCCGCTTCCCCTTCTTCAACTTCGAGTCCGGTGTCGATGTCCTCTACCAGCAGGGAGACGGAGGCACGATCGACCCGAGAGGCTATGTCGCGGCGATGACGAAACGTGCCATGCAGCACGGCGCAGAGGTGATCGATGGCTTCGCATCGAAGCTGACGCTCGGCTCAGGACGAGTTGAAGTGGCAACCGACGACGGCACAGAGCACACGGCGGATCAGGTCATGATCGCAACAGGCGCATACGGCGCGTTCGACGGGCTTTCTCCAGTACATGTCCCGCTCAAAACCAACAAGCACACCGTCGTGCTTATCGAGGTCCCTGATGAGGCTGTACATGGTGAACTGGCGAACATGCCAAGCCTCATGAGCCAGCCGCCGGGAGATCGCATAGGCACATACACACTGCCGCCGCTGAGATACCCCGACGGTAAGCACTACCTCAAGATCGGCATCGAGGGATCGAGGCCATCTGCAGCGGACATGAGCGAGCTCAACTCCTGGTTCCGCACAGGCGACGATGCCACCCTGAACCGCCAGCTGATCAATGAGCTGCAGATCTTGATGCCATCGCTCGATACCTCCGAGTGGCACTGGCTGCCGTGCGTCACGACAGATACGCCGGACCGGCGCCCGGTGATCGGGCTGGTCGAAGAAGGCCGCGTCTGCATACAGCTCGGCGGCAACGGCTACTCCGCAAAGTCAGGCGACGCTATCGGCGAGCTTGGAGCATCGCTGGTGCTGGGAGCCGAGTGGCCGGGACCGGTTCCAGCGAGCGAGCTGGCTCCGGCGCGGTTCAGCTAGATACGCGTTCACCTGATCAGATCAAGATCTCGTGCTGTCTGCTCGATAGCCGCGTAGTTCTCGTTCTGCGTATCGATGAAGCCATCCGTCTCGAACAGATCGAGCAGCTTTTGCTCCTTCGCATCTGCCATATCAAGCGATTTCAACGCGTCAGAGATCTTCGTTGCTGAACCTTCACCGTGCGTCTGATCGATATCAGGATGCTGAAGCCAGTGGTAGTCGTAGTAGGGCTCGGTCAGTTCGAGCACCCGCACCTTCGAAGTGTCCACCTGTCCCTCGGCGACGGCTCGCTCCCACACAGTCGCGTTCAGCGCACCGGCATTGAAACTTCCCGACTCGACAAGCTTCCACGTCTTGTCATGGGAGCCTGAATACGATGGCTGTCCGCGGAAGTCCTCCTCGGGGTTTATGCCGGCTCTGTCCAGGAAGAACCGGGGCATCAGATGGCCAGAGGTTGAGCTCTCGGAGCCGAATGTGAAAGACAGGCCCTGCAGATCTTCGAGCGTCTGAGCCGACACGTCTGACCCAACGATGAAGACGGACTTGAACTCCGTGTCTCGCGGCCGTTGCAGCACGGCATCGGCTCCGGGCGCTGCGCTTCGTGCCTGAACGCCGGTCAGTCCTCCAAACCATGCAAACTGCACATCACCATTACCAAACGCTGTAACCAGGGCTGAGTACGAGGTCGACGGGCGGTACTCGACATCCAATCCAGTCTCCTCTTCGAGATACTCAGCGATGCCGTTGAATCTCTCTTCGAGCCGTGAAAGATCCTGGTCCGGGATGCCACCGATAACCAGCGTTTCTCCCCCGGGATCACCATCGGTTCCATTCGATCCGCTGGAGCAGGCGACCAGGAACATGAAGGCGATCGTGAGAAGCGAGAAGGTTTTGCGCATTGGGAACTTTCAGTGGCTTGCTGGGTGTTCGAACTAAAGTACGCCGCGGGGCTTAAGCTGGCTCTGGTTTCATAGCCAGTTTTCCCCGAATGATTGTGCCAGTTGATCTCCAGATTGGAAGTGTGACAGCTGGATTGAGGTAAATAGAACACCTGTGCTAATGTACCTCCTGCCATCGAATGGATGTGTTGCTGGGCATTGGGCTGAGGCGATGGCGTCACAGAGCTTGAGCACCAACGGCCGCTACATGTCATTGTCACCATGACCGTGCGGGCTGATACTGGAGAAACACTATCTTGGCATCTCGAAACGGTTCGGTAGCAGTCATGGAAAACGGAACAGCCAGCGAAAAAGACAAGTCGCTTGAACTGGCGCTGGCTCAGATAGAGAAGCAGTTCGGCCGCGGCGCAATCATGCGCATGAGCGAGAGCAACACCGACGAAACAATCGGCGCTGTTCCCACCGGATCGATCTCCCTGGACCTCGCCCTTGGAATCGGAGGCCTGCCCCGCGGGCGAATCGTCGAGATCTTCGGCGCCGAGTCAGCCGGCAAGTCCACTCTCGCTCTTTCGGCCATCGCGGAGGCGCAGCGTCTCGGCGGCAGCGCTGCTTACATCGATGTCGAGCATGCCATGGACCCGACGTATGCGAAGGCGATCGGCGTCGACGTGGAGAAGCTGCTGATCTCCCAGCCGGACTCGGCCGAGCAGGCTCTGGAGATCGCAGATTACCTGGTTCGCAGTGGCGCTCTCGATATCGTCGTGATGGACAGTGTCGCTGCGCTTGTTCCGATGTCTGAGCTTGAAGGCGAGATGGGTGATACCCACATCGGCCTGCAGGCTCGCCTCATGTCGCAGGCGCTTCGCAAGTTGACGGGAACGATTCACAAGACCCAGACCGTTGCGCTGTTTATCAATCAGCTGCGTGAGAAGGTCGGCGTGGTCTTTGGCAGTCCGGAGGTGACGCCTGGTGGCCGGGCGCTCAAGTTCTACAGCTCTGTCCGAATCGACCTCAGGCGATCGGAGTCGATCAAGCTGGGCCAGGACATCATTGGCAATCGCGTCAGGGCCAGAATCGTTAAGAACAAGGTCGCTCCGCCGTTCCGCAAGACCGAGCTGGAGATCCTCTTCAAGGAGGGAATCAGCAAGGAAGGCGGGCTGCTGGACCTTGGTGTCGAGATGGGAATCCTGAAGAAGAGCGGATCGTTCTTCTCTTACGGCGATACCCGGCTGGGCCAGGGTCGTGAAGCCTCTCGACGGTTCCTGAAAGAGAACACCGATGTCCGGGATCAGCTTGAGAAGCAGATCCGCATCGACAGCGGCCAGATGGAGCCGGAAGAGATGCAGGAAGTGGCATCTGTAGAAGACCGGCAGGGAGACTAGCTCTCACGATGCCAGCGGGTACGGCTATCGATGTGCCAGCGATTCCGGTCACTTATGTGGCAGGTGACCGCTCCCAGCCAATCGGTGTTCAAGCACCGGAGGCATTTGCCAGGCTCGAAGGCATGATCCCTTCACTACGCCACAGAAAGTTCTATGGCGTGGTGATCGATAGCGAATACAGGGCGTGCGTCGCTATCCAGGACAATAGTGCCGGCGACGAACAGCCGCAAGCCCAGTTCACGATCCCGGCTGGCCGCTACTTCGCTCAACGCCTTACCGGATTCGTTTCTGATCCCAGCATGATCGGCCAGGCGGTAGACGAGCTGATCTCAAATCTTGATCACGACCCAACACGGCCGGTGGTTGAGTTCTATCGCGGCCACGACGACCTGTCGATCAGGATTCCGGTGAAGGGCTGAACTGCTCGCTGACTGCGTAAGAAGATCGCATCACCTGATGGCCCATGCCGCCGGTTGAGGGTCTGCCTCGCATACGGAGAAACCGATGCCGGGTAGAATGCAAGTGACGGTTGTCACGGCAACGGCGCACGCGTGAAGCGTTCTCGACTGTCCTGGCACCGGCAACTGCAATGTGGCTCTCCATCATAATCATCATCGTCGGGCTCCTCGGAAGCTCTTTCATTAGCGCAACCGAGGTTGCCGTCCTTGGCTCGCGCCGTTTCAGAATCAGCAGACTCGCTGAAGAGGGCGACCAGAGAGCCGAAGCCGTGCTCAAGGTGATCGGCGACAACGAGAAGTTCTTCGGAACCGTTCTCCTCGCCGGCAACCTCTTCAACATCGTCGTCGCCTCAGTCGGCACAACTCTTGCCATCTCCACTATCGGGGGTGGTGAGCCCAGCGCGCTCTCGACAATCGTCGCCACGGCCATCGCCACGGTTCTCATCGTCGTGATCGGCGAACTTACGCCGAAGTCTGTGGCAGCGCTGATCGCGGAGAGATGGGCGCTCAACACAGCGCGCATCATCCTCTTCCTCATGCGCGTCTCAACGCCGCTGGTCTGGGCATTCACCCTGCCTCCGCGGGGAGTCGTCAAGCTTGCGGGCGGCCGCGAAGCACTGGCGACACCTGCAGTCACATCGGCAGAACTACGACTGCTAATCGACCTCGGTGAAGAGGCAGGAACCGTTGAGGAGAGCCAGGGCACGATGCTCGACAACATCTTCAAGTTCGGCGAGCTTGAAGTCCGAGACGTCATGACACCGCGGCCTGAGATTGTCTGGATCAGCGCCGACACAACGTTTGGCGAGTTTCAATCCACCTACAGGCAGTCGCCGCACACGCGCTTTCCGGTCTATGACGACGAACATGACGATGTCGTGGGCATTTTGTCAGTCAAGGATGTGATGGTCTCTCTCGCCGAAAACCAGCTCGATCCTGAGCTTCCGGTCACGCGGCTCATGCGGCCTGCGATGTTCGTGCCAGAGACGAAGCGGCTCGATGACCTATTCGAGATGATGCAGGAGTCGGGCGACAAGATCGCGCTGGGCGTCGATGAGTTCGGCGGCATCGCCGGCCTGATCACGCTAACTCGCGTGGTCGAGCAGATCGTTGGGCGCACCGGCGAAGAAGGCAGAAGGCCAGAACGCAGGTTCATCGCGGTGAACGAAAACACCTTCGTGGTCGATGGCGGCATGCCTGTCGAAGAGGCCAATCAGGAGCTGGAACTGGAAATCCCTGAAGGCGACTACGAGACGGTCGCCGGTTTCTTCCTGGAGCAGGCGCAGACGATCCCTCACGACGGGATGCGCGTCAGGTACGGCCACCTCCGCATGCAGGTGGCCAGCATGCAGGACAACCGCATCTCGTCCATTCGGATTCGCAAGATGCCGGCTGTGGTTGAGCAGGTCGTCTCTAGCGCAGGACCCGGCTAGCGTGAGCCGCGGCAACTCGAAAGAGGGCGCGGAAACCGGCGTCAGTATCGTTGCGGCAACCAGAGATGCGCTGACCAAGGCCGATCTCCCAGATCCGATGCGCTTGCTTGTGGCGTTCTCAGGCGGGGCCGATTCAACAGCGCTCTTGCTTGCGATCCATGAAATCGCGCTAGCTGAGCCTGATCATGTGCAACTTGAGATAGCCCACTTCAACCACCAACTGCGCGCCGAACGCTCGAACAGCGACGAGCTCTCATGCAGAGAGCTATGTGAAGACCTCGGTATCACTCTTCACACGGGTTCTGGATACGTCGCCGGATTTGCGGAGAAACACGGAGAGTCGGTCGAGGCAGCGGCAAGGCACCTGCGCTACCGGTTCCTGGCAGAGATCGCGTCCGAGCGAAAGATGGATGCGGTTGTCACAGGCCACACACTGGACGACCAGGCGGAGACAGTGATTCTTGCGATGACTCGCGGGGCGGGGCTGTCCGGCATCTCGGGCATGGCTCTTGTGACTCAACGACACGACCTCGGCGCCGGCAGCGATCCGCTCATCATTGTTCGACCAATGCTTGGCCTGCGAAGAGCCGACACGGTGACCTTCTGCGAATCACGCGGCGTCCAACCGCTCGAAGATGAATCGAACAGAGATACGCGGTACGCCCGCAACCGGGTTCGGCTAAACGTTATCCCGGAGCTGGAGAAGGTGAACCCGTCAGTGGTCGAGGCGATTGGCAGGCTGGCGGACATTGCGCGGGCAGATCACGATTTCATACTGGAAGCTGTGAGAAAAACTCTCCAGGACATCGCTGTCGATGAGACCGGCGGGATCTCACGAACTCGGTTCAGTGAAACTGCTCCTACGTTGCAGCCTCACGTCCTGGCATACGCATACACGCTCGCTGCAGGTTCTAGCCGCGATCTGGATATGCAGGCGATCAACTCATGCCTTGACGCAATCAGGGATACAGGCACAGGAAGCCTGGACCTGGCGAACGGCGTCACCTTTGTCCTTGAGCACGACGTGATCAGGTTTTTGCCACCCGGCGCCGACCCTGCATGTCCTTACCCGGCCGAGGTTGGGGAACACATTCTCGAAGTTCCTGGCAACGTGTCGTTCTCCGATGGATCGAACCTGTCTGCCCGCATCGTCTCGCCAGTTCCTGATCTCGCTCAGATCGGTAAGTGGCAGGCGCTCATCGCTCGTGATGAAGCAGTGCTGAGTCTCACGGTCAGAGCACGCCGAGACGGTGACCGCGTGCAACCTCTGGGCATGGCCGAACAGGTGAAGCTCCAGGACTTCCTGGTAAACCAGCACGTTCCGGCACGCTGGCGCGACCGCGTGCCACTGGTACTGGCAAACGATCAGATCTGCTGGGTCGCAGGGGAGCGCATCGCCGATTGGGCAAAGGTGTCGTCTGGCGCATCGGAGGCCGTCCTGCTCGAATACACTCCGGCAGACGACTCTTCAGGCGGAAACAGGGCCGGTTAGAGGATTCTCGCCAGCCGGGGATTGTTGGAGATGCCAGGAATCCTACCCCGCTTCGCAATAGGGCGTCCCTCAATCTCTTTGATGTCAGCAGTGAACGCAATCGGCTGTGCGCTTGAGATGTAGTAGCCGACAGCAAAGACGCTGACTGGCGCCTCATTCTCCACGAACTGCTCGATCCTGCTCGGGTCCACACCGCCGCTCACATAGATATCCACATGGTTGTAACCCGCCTGGTCCAACCTTGCCCGCACCTCGTGCACCAGCGCAGGAGTCACGCCACCTCGCTCGGCAGGGGTATCCAGCCGGATCCCACGCAATCGCTCCCTGAGCGCCTTCGCAACAGCCATCGCGTCCTCAGCCTCGTCCTTGAACGTATCGACGAGAGCCACCCGCGGGACTTCCGGCGGCATGTGCCTGTCGAATGCGAGAACCGTCCTCACTGTGTCTCCGATCATGAGCACAAGCGCGTGAGGCATCGTTCCCGAGGGAGTGAGTCCAGTTAGGCGAGACCCGATGAGTGAAGAGTTCGCAACGCATTTGCCGACGACCGCCGAGTAGTCCATCACTCCAACCACAGCGGGGTGAACATGACGCGCTCCGTACGAGATGACGGGGATTCCCTGGGCTGCATCAACGCATTCCCGCGCAGCCGTGGCCCAGCCCGTCGACGAGGCAAGCGTTCCGCAGATGGCCGTCTCGTACAGTCCGAAAGATGCGTACGGCGCACGGATCCTGAGCGCCACCTCACCCACTGCGATGTCCGACCCTTCAGTCATCGCCCACACCTCGCGGCCAGTCTCCGGCAGAATGCGAGACAGCAGCGACCGCGTCTCCTCTATCCCGCAGAAGGTGCCGCCCGCGCCTGCGGTGAACTCCATCACCACCGAAGGGTTCACCCCTTCGTTGCGGAGGATTGTCTGGGCTCTAACCAGTTCGTTGTCGGCGGTATCTCCAACAAGAACAGAGCGTGGTATCTCGAAGTCTCGAGTAGTCATTAGCGGTCCCTGTGCACCGGGCGCCAGTAGATGCCAGGTGCTGGTTGACTTATTCGGTCACGCGGAAACTGCGACGAGCGCAGATAGATCGATCCCGGGCGCGCAACCCCGCCATTCTACCCGCCTCACTGCGACGGTCTAGGCCTGCCCCTAAACCGCAATCGCAACAGCCCCTTGATATCTTCCCAGATCGTAGAAGCCAGTTTCACACGAGTATCGGGATCATCCACCCAGCGAACTGGAATCGACTTGATCCGGTAGCCAGCACCCTGGGCCAGCAGCAGCAGTTCGGTGTCCATGAACCAGGCATTGTCCTTGATGAGAGGCATCAGGCCTTCTGCGGCCCGTCGCGACACCGCCTTGAACCCGCATTGCGCATCGGGAAACGGAGGCCAAAACATCAGCTTGATGAGCAGGTTGTATCCCCTGGACGTGATCTCTCGTGTGAGCTTGCGCCCCACGACCTCCGATCCTTTGCTGAGCCGCGATCCGGTCGCCACTTCGTAGTCTTCATCTCCGATGGCGGAGACCAGGCTCGGGAGTGCGCCGATGTCTGTAGACAGGTCAACATCCATGTAGCAACGCACATCGGCATCACTGGCAAGCCATGCACGCTTCAACGCGCGACCACGGCCACGCTCTTCAAGGCGGACCGTTCCGACGTTAGGGAATCGCTGGCCCAGCTCGGCAATCACTTCGGGCGTGCGATCGGTCGAGCCGTTGTCGGCAACTGTGATCTTCCAATCGTAGTCAGGGTGTTCCCCGGTGAAACTCACAAGCTGCTCGATGCACCTAGGCAGCGAGTGCTCTTCGTTAAGCACCGGAATCACAATCTCGACAGAGGTTGACATGGAAAGGTTTACCGCCTGGCTCCGTGACTATCGGCCACCAGCAATCAGTGTAGGAAGTGCCGGGAACCGGTGAACACCATTGCCAGCCCGAGTTTGTCCGCAGCTTCTATCACATCCTCGTCCTTTATCGACCCTCCCGGTTGGGCGACCGCCGAGATTCCGTACTCCGCTGCGGCCTCGATGCCATCGGGGAAGGGGAAGAAGGCGTCGGATGCCATGACAGCGCCAGTAGTTGCGTCCCTGCCGTCACGGTTCGCCACACGCCCGGCCAGCATCACGCTTGTGATCCGGTTGGGCTGCCCTGCGCCCATGCCGACAAGCGAGTTGTCTTTCGCGAACACGATGGCATTCGAGTGGATAAGCCGGCAGGCGTTCCATGCGAAGCCCAGGTCGATCAATTCTTGGTCAGTAGGTGCGCGTTTAGTGACCACATCCCATGTTCGCGGGTCTTCTACGAGATCGTCTGGCTGCTGCACCAGCGCGCCGCCCGAGACATTGCGCACTTCGAGCTCGTTGGCCCTTGACGGTGCCACTTCGAGAATCCGTGTCCGCTTGCGCTTGGAGAAGATCTCCAGGGCGTCCGGTTCGTAGCCGGGCGCGACGATCACATCGAACAGCACGCCCTTCATCGCGCTCGCAGTCTCCGCAGTCACAACCGAGTTGAAACCGACGATGCCGCCGAATGCCGATACCGGATCGCCTTCGAGGGCTTTTCGGTAGGCCGTTGGCTGGTCTGCATCCACCGCCAGTCCACACGGGTTGGCATGTTTGACGATCGACACCGCATTCACGGGGAAGCTGTTGGCCGCTCTCCAGGTGGCATCAGCATCGAAGTAGTTCAGGTAAGACATGTCGATGCCGTGAAGCTGCTTTGCGTTCACGATGCCGCCACTCTCGCCCTGGTTGCCATAGATCGCAGCCGGCTGATGCGGGTTCTCGCCGTATCGCGGGATCGCCAGACGCTTCCAGCCAACGGTCAACTCGGCAGGGAACGCCGCATCCTGAGATTCATCGGAAGACCTCAGGTACGTTGAAATCGCGGTGTCATACAGAGCAACGTGCTGAAAGGCCTTCGCAGCAAGCTGGCGTCGCTTCTCAAGCGGCACCTCTCCGGCAGCGATCAGCGATGCCACTTCGTCGTAGTCAGCAGGATCGACGACGATCACCACGTGAGGGAAGTTCTTCGCGGCGGCTCTCGTCATGGCCGGGCCACCGATGTCGATGTTTTCAAGCGCATCGATCAGCGTCACATCAGGCCTGGATATCGTCTCGACGAACGGATAGAGATTGTTGACGACGATGTCAATCCCGGTGATGCCGTGCTGCTCCAGCTCTGATACATGCTCCGAGACATCGCGCCTCGCCAGTAGTCCGCCGTGAATCGCCGGATGCAGCGTCTTGACCCTGCCGTCAAGAATCTCAGGCGAGCCGGTAACGTCAGCAACCTGCGTGACCTTCAGCCCTGCCGACTCAAGCTCCTTGAGCGTGCCGCCCGTGCTCACAAGCTCACAGCCAAGATCGTCCAGCTTGCGGGCGAAATCGGCCAGGCCCGTCCTGTCATATGCGCTAAGAAGTGCTCTCATTCTCCGTCACAAAACTCCGTCTAAAGCCCGAGCGTTAGCACTCGCTCATCGCCTGTCTGCTTCACCAGCCTGCCGACCTTCCACGACCCATCGATCGACTCCAGAACCGCATCGGCATCCTGCTCCGACACGACAACAACCATGCCCAGCCCCATGTTGAAGACCCGGTACATTTCGAGGAATGCGATCCCGCCCGTACGCTGTATGTGATTGAACACAGGCGGCACTTGCCAGCTTGAGAGATCGACCTCTGCCGCCAGGCCATCTGCGATCACCCGTGGGATGTTCTTGAAGATGCCGCCGCCGGTAATGTGCCCAAGGCCTTTGACCTCAGCCCTCACCGATCCTGACTCATCTGTGAGCCATGGCAGGTAGCTTCGGTGCGGCTCCAGCAGCGCCTCGCCAAGTGACCGCTCATCCCCGGGCAAGCTGTCCTCCAGCGCCGACGAATCATCGTCGATGCCGAATACCTTGCGCACAAGAGAGTAGCCATTCGTGTGCAGGCCACTTGAAGGCAGCCCGATCAGCACATCACCCTCGACCGTGTTCTCCGGTTTGATCAACCGCTCGCGCTGCACAGTTCCTACGATGAAGCCGACCAGGTCGTAGTCATCCCCGTGGTAGATGCCGGGCAAGGTCGCCGTCTCGCCACCAAGAAGCGCGCAGCCCGATTCGTTACATGCCTTGCTCAGCCCTTCGAGAATCTGGGCAAGCACGACCTGGTCGAAGTTCGATATGCCGATGTAGTCGAGAAAGAAAAGAGGAGTTGCGCCAGCAGGCAGGATGTCGTTGATGCAGTGATTGACGATGTCGATGCCAATGGTGTCGTGGCGGCCGATCGCCTGGGCGATGCGCAGCTTCGTGCCCACGCTGTCGGTGCTTGAGACAAGCAACGTGTCGGCATTTGCGCCGGGATCGATCACGCCACCGAATCCACCCTGCGCAGAGAGAACGCGCGAGCCAAGAGTGCTCTTCGCCAGCTCCATGATCCGGACTTTTGCGGCAGCGGCGGCGTCCAGATCCACACCGGCATCCCTGTAGGTCAATCCTGCCGGCGCATCGTGGGTTCCTGGGTTCATCACTGTCTCATCTTGTTCCGCTCACACGCGGACGCTCAGGCAGCCTGCTGAGAGGCAAATTCATGCTCGATCAAAGCGAAGCAGCAAGTATATGCCGACCCCGCCTTATCGGGAACGGCCGCCAGAGATAACAGGGATGAAACAGCTAGACGCCAGCAGGCTCGAGAGCGAGCTTGTCCATCTCGAGCTGCACAGGTATCGGGTAGCGCCCGGTGAAGCAGCCCTTGCAGTAGCTGTCGTCTCTAACATTGACCGCTCTCTTGAGACCATCGACGCTGAGGTAAGCGAGTGAATCTGCGCCGATGTGATCGCGAATCTCGTCCACTGATTTGTTGGCGGCGATCAATTCCGAGAGCGTCGCCATGTCCACGCCGAAGTGGCACGTTGAGATGATGGCCGGAGCAGCCACGCGCACATGAATTTCCTTTGCGCCGGCCTTCCTGAGCATCGCGATAACCCGCACCGTCGTGGTGCTCCGGACTATCGAGTCATCCACCACGATGACGCGCTTGCCTTCGATGATGCTGCGCATCGCGTTGAACTTCATCTGAACGCCGACGTCTCTCATCCGCTGATCAGGAGCGATAAAGGTACGGCCAACGTACCTGTTCCTGATGATCCCTTCCCCGTAAGAGATTCCAGAAGCGTTGGCGTAGCCGATGGCGTGTGGAATCGAGGAATCGGGGATTCCGATCACGAGATCGGCGTCGACCGGACTCTCATGGAAGAGCTCCGCGCCCATCCTGCGGCGTGAGTCGTAGGCAAGCTGTCCATTGAGCACACTGTCCGGCCGGGCAAAGTAGATCTGCTCGAACACGCACATGGCATGAGTCTTGCGCGCAGCCGGCCACACCTTCGAGTGGAGACCATCTTTGTTGATGACAATCGTCTCGCCGTTCTCGATCTCGCGGACGAATGTGGCGCCGATGTTGTCGAGCGCTGCGGTCTCGGATGCGACCACGTAGCCGCCGTTCAGCTTGCCAATGCAGAGCGGCCGGATGCCAAGCGGATCGCGCACAGCGATCAACTCATCCTTGGACATGATCACCAGCGAATACGCTCCCTTGAGCCTGCGCATCGCGTACCAGGCGACTTCGAACCAGTCGCGTCCCGGCGCCCGGGCGAACATCTCGGCGATCACCTCGGTATCGGAGGTCCTGTCGAAGGTGAGACCCCACTGCTGCTCAAGCTCTTCACGCAGCTCAGCTGCATTGATCACATTGCCGTTGTGGCCGACGGCGATCTGGCCGCGTGGACCATTGGCGAGCAGAGGCTGGGCGTTGTGCTGCTTGCTGCCGCCCATCGTGGAGTAGCGAGTGTGGCCAATCGCCAGGTGGCCGGGCAGGTCGGCCAGGTCCTCTTCCTTGAAGACCTGGCTGATGAGGCCCATGCGGGCGTGCAGCTGGATGTGATTCCCAGATGACGTGGCGATGCCTGCGCTCTCCTGCCCGCGGTGCTGGAGCGCGAACAGTCCGAAGAAGGTGGAACGGGCTACATCGTGGCCGGGACTGTATATGCCGACGACTCCGCAGGCTTCGCGAGGGCGATCATCCTGATCGAAGTGATCACGGACCTGGTCGAGTGGAGATTGCGGCGAATGCGCCGATCTAAAGCCGGATTCAGGTTGCAACTGAAAGAATGTCCCGGTGTTTGGCGCTGGTGAGTCTTGTCGCAGGGCCGACTATGCCTTGCCGACCATGGTTAACTTCCGCTTAACTCGAATTCTAGGCTCAAGGCACGATCAGGTCAACGCGATTCACACGGTGTCAGTGGTTCGTTCGAACAGGGCAATTCCCCCATTCTTCCAGTCAAGACTCCAAGCCACTCAATCTTCGTCTCGTTCTGACGACTCCGCGCCAACTCTGGATAGCCTCACGAGGAACTCTCGATTTCCCCGATCTCCGGTGATGGGTGATTCAACAATTCCCGAAACCTGCAGGCCGCGTTCGCGAGCATCCCGGCCGAATCGCTCCACCACTCTCTCGACTACTGCATCGTCCGCTATCACCCCGCCCCTGGGCACTTCGTCCCGCCGGGCCTCGAACTGCGGCTTGAGCATTGCCACGCACTCGCCACCCTGCTTCAGGTGCTCCAGGCTCTCTGGCAGCACAGCCAGCAGCGAGATAAACGACACATCCGCGACGACGATGCCGACCTGTTGAGGGATATTGGACGGCTTGCGGGCGTTGGGTCGCTCCATGCTGGCCACTCGCTCGTCGGCCTGTAGTCGTGAATGAAGCTGTCCTCGACCTGAGTCGACGGCGTATACCCGCTTCGCGCCGCGCTGCAACAGGCAGTCGGTGAACCCACCGGTCGACGATCCGATATCGAGAGCGACGAGCCCGGAGACATCTATCTGGAACGCATCAAGACCGCGCTCCAGCTTCAGGCCGCCACGAGACACGAACCTGGGCGGCTGGTCGACACGCAGCTCCGCGTCGCTGCCAACCATCATCCCCGGCGTCAGCACTGCGGCCGCATATCTTCCGCCCAGCTTCACCTTGCCGGCCATGATCAGCCTCGCCGCAGCATCGACGTCCTCGCAGTGGCCAAGTTGAACCAGCAAGGCATCCAACCTCGTTCGACTGGAGTCAGCACTCATCGCTCAACTGCGTCACTGTTCGTTGACCTGCCCTATCGGTGCTCAATAAGATCGCCTAATGGTGGGTGACTCTCAATCAACATCACTTCTCTCCACCGATACGGTGAGAAACCTTATCCGTTCCAGCCGCCCCAAGCAGTGGGTCAAGAACGGACTCGTTCTCGTCCCGCTCTTCTTCACGGTCAACATCTGGTGGGATAACGAAGATCTCAACCATGACTTCATCATCATTGCCAAGGCTCTGATCACGTTCGGGGCGTTTTCTGCGGTCTCCGCCGCCGTCTATCTGTTCAATGACCTGAGGGATATTGAGCAGGATCGCGCTCATCCCCAAAAGCGATATCGTCCGATCGCCGCGGGGTTGATATCTCCGCAAATCGCCTGGACAGCGGCTGTCATCCTGACCGCCCTGGGCCTTGCCGCCAGCGCTCTGATCAGTCTGCCGCTACTGGCCGTCACTGCCGGATATCTAGTGCTCAACATCGCCTACACCATGGTGCTCAAGCACGAAGTGATCTTGGACGTCATGTCGATATCCGCAGGCTTTGTGCTCAGAGCCGTCGCCGGAACGCTGGCCATTAACGGGAGCGACTTCGGAATCAGCGGCCTTGAACCGGCCAGCCTGCCACTAAACATCTCGCCATGGCTGTACGTAGTCACAGCACTTGGAGCGCTGTTCATCGCACTCGTCAAGAGGCGCTCGGAACTCGTCAAAGCCGGGCAGACGGCAGAGAGCCAGCGCTCGATCCTGCGGGCCTACACCGAGAAGCTGCTGGATCAACTGATCGTGATCGTAGCGGCGTCAACGCTTATGGCGTACACCCTCTACACCTTCTCATCAGGCATCACTGAATCGTCGAACGTGCCGGAGAACAACACGATGATGCTGACCATCCCGTTCGTGGGATACGGCCTGTTCAGGTATCTCTACCTGATGCACGTGAATGAGGATGGAGACGCGCCTGAAGAGGTTCTGCTGGCCGATCGTCCGCTCCGTATCAACATCCTGCTCTGGCTCGGCACCGCGGCCGTTGTGCTCCTGGCGAACATGTAGCCACACCAGTCACCGGCCTGCAATCCACTAAACTTGGCGGCCAATCCGGCAGCGAGTTCGCATGCCGAAGAATCGCCCGTGATCGTCAGGAGTCCCTCAAGAATTGCTAGACGGACGCACCGACTTCTGGAACATCGGCTATCCCGCTCTTGGCGCGATCGTCTACTTCGTCGCCCCAATCGCCCTCATCGCAATCGTCTACGGCCTGTATCGAAGAGTCAGGATCTGGCGAACCGCAGGGCCATACACAGAACTCGGCGATCACCAGACCCGCATGCGAGAGTTCCTCGTCTACGCATGGGTCGATCTGCTTCGGCACCGGAAGTTCACGAACAGGGAAGCGTACGCCGGGTACATGCACCTCTTCATCTTCTGGGGCTTCTCAATTCTCCTCATCGCCACCATCATCGCGGCGATCGAGTTCAACACCGAGGAGTACCTCGACTGGACCTTCCCCACAGCGCACATTCGCCTCCAGACATCGCTGGTGTGGGACATCTTCGGCGGGCTGCTCGCCACTATCGGCCTAGGAATGGCCACATGGCGCAGATACGTCGTCAAGCCTGAGCGCCTTAATACCTTTGCTGACGACGGAATCGTCCTCGCTTTCCTGTTCGCTCTGATATTCACCGGGTTCCTGATCGAAGGTTTGCGAATCGGCGCAACCGAGCTAAACCCAGCGAGCGCTCTGTACGACACATCGGCCGCAGCGTGGTCGCCAATCGGCTGGCTCTTCGCCAAAACGCTTTCAGGCATCGGCATGACCACCGCGGTCATGGAAGACATGCACCGCGTCGCATGGTGGTCGCACGCGGCGATCTTCACCGCCGGATTCATCTACGCGGCGCTCGAGTTCTCCAAGTTCAGCCACATCGTCATCAGCCCGCTCAACAGCTACTTCCGCACGCTTCGCTCGAGCGGCGCTCTGAAGCCGATGGGCGACATCGAAACGCTAGAAAAGTTCGGTGCCAGCGATCTGCCAGACCTCACATGGCAGCAGGTCCTCAGCTTCGATGCCTGCACGAACTGCGGCAGGTGCCAGACGCAGTGCCCGGCATACGCTGCAGAAACTCCCTTATCGCCGCGCAAGCTGATTCAAGATCTGCGTAGTTACGCGGAGGAGCGGGCTCCCCAGATCTACCTGACGCCTGAAGGTGAGACGCCTCCTGAACCGGCGCGGTCGATGGTTCACGATGCAGCGGGGGACGAAGCCCTCTGGGCGTGCACAAGTTGTGGATCGTGCGTCGAAGCGTGCCCCGTCTCTATCAACCACATCGACACGATCATCGACATGCGCCGCTTCTCGGTGCTCGAAGAAGGCTCCGGCCCGGAAACGGCCCTGACCGCTCTGCAGAGCATCGAGCAACGCGGGCATCCGTGGTCCGGCACAGCGCTCACCAGGACAAGCTGGATGGAAGGTCTCGATATACCGACTCTCGCCGAGAAGCCGGACGCCGAGATCCTGTTCTGGGTCGGCTGCACAGGAGCGCTCGTCCAGCGAGGCGTCGATACGACGCGTGCCATGGCAAGAGTGTTGAAGCGGGCGGGCGTCGACTTCGCAGTGCTGGGCGATGAAGAGACCTGCACCGGCGATCCTGCCCGCAGGATGGGCAACGAGTACCTGTGGCAGCTCCAGGCAGAACAGAACCGCGACACGTTCAGCCGCTACAACGTGAAGAAGATCGTCACGACATGCCCGCACTGCTTCAACACCATCAAGAACGAGTATCCGCAGCTTGGTGACTCGTACGATGTCGAGCACTACACCGCGTTCGTTGGCAAGCTGCTGCGAGACGGCAAGCTGAAGCCCGGTGAAGGTGCTGTCGGCTCTGTCAGCTACCACGACTCCTGCTACATCGCCCGCCACAACGGCATGACTGAGGAGCCGCGGTTCATCATGAGCCAGATTCCCGGCCTCGAGGTGAAGGAGATGTCTCGCATCAAGGAGAAGACCTTCTGCTGCGGCGCGGGCGGAGGACGCATGTGGATGGAAGACACTGGCAAGCGCGTGAGCCACATCCGCACAGAACAGTTCCTTGAGACAGGCGCTGAGACGGTCGCTGTGAGCTGCCCCTTCTGCATCCAGATGGTCGACGAGGGCCTGTCTGCGAAGGGCGTTGCCGACGAGAAGAACGCTGTAGACCTGATCACTCTGCTGGATCAGGCGACGAGTGAGGCCGAAGACAGGGCCTGAGGCGCGACAGCGAATCTACTTGCTGTTAGCATCGCTGCGACCATCGTTTTGCCACCCCACCTGCAGCATCCGAATGCCATCTTCACGCAACGGCAAGGCCACAACGAACCGCGACCGCCGTCCTACTCGAACGAGCGCGTTCGGCGCGGGCAGCCGCATCAGCCACGATTCGTCTGAGTACTATGCCCGCGCGCTGAACTCTGACGATGCTGATCTCGACGTGAAGCCGCGGCCTGAGCAGGATGCGCCGGACTCCTCTCTCGATCAGATCCACGGCCACACGAGCGAGAACATGAGCGAACTGCCAGATCGGTCGGTTCACCTGATGGTCACTTCGCCGCCCTACAACGTGGGCAAGGAGTACGACGAAGACCTTTCGCTTGCCGAGTACGAAGATCTGCTGCTGAGCGTCCTGCAAGAGACGTACCGCGTACTCATCGACGGGGGCCGCGCCTGTGTGAATGTGGCGAACCTCGGCCGCAAGCCATACATCCCGCTGCATGCAATCATCATCCGCCTCGCTGAACAGGCTGGCTTCTACATGCGGGGTGAGATCATCTGGGACAAGGGCGCAGGGGCGGGAACGTCGACAGCGTGGGGAAGCTGGATGTCGGCATCTAACCCGACTCTCCGGGACACGCACGAGTACATCCTCGTTTTCCAGAAGCCGCCGTTTGGACGCAAAAGGCCGGAAGGCAGAGAGTCGACGATCGAGCGGCAGGAGTTCCTCGACTTCACGAAGAGTGTGTGGACATTCCCTCCGCAGTCGGCGAAGCGCGCAAAGCACCCGGCGCCGTTCCCGGTAGAACTGCCTCGACGCCTGATCCAGCTCTACACGTTCGAAGGCGAAGTCGTTCTTGATCCGTTTATGGGCTCGGGCGCAACGGCCATCGCAGCTGCCGTCAACAACCGCAGATATGTCGGCTACGAGATCTCATCTGAATACCTGGCGACGGCGCAAGAACGCATCGACGAGGCGGTTGCAGCGAACCAGTCCCAGGAAACTCGTGAAGAGGCGGCGACTTGAAGAAGGCCGTGCTGTTCGACCTGTTTGGGACACTTGTGCCATCGCCGCCATTCAGTGAATACCGGCAAATGGTCGATGCCGTCGCCGAGACGCTGGAAATCGATCCAGAGGAGTTCTTCGATCCGTGGATGGCGGTCAACGACGGGCGGCTTGATGGCCGCTTCGGGTCGTCAGAGGCAGAGGTCAAGCACGTCGCAGACCAGCTTGGAGTGACGCCAACCGATGAGCAGATGGCGATCTGCACAGAGGTTCGCCGGAGCGCTGTCCACGGATGGATCACGCCCAAGCCAAGCGCCATCGATGTTCTGCAACGTCTAAAGGACTCAGGGCACAGCCTCGCGCTGGTTTCAGACTGCGTGTTCGATGTTCCTGCCGTCTGGGAGCGGACCGATCTGGCTGCCGTTCTTGAGCAGACTGTGTTCTCGTGCCAGATGGGTGTGCGCAAGCCGGATCGCCGCATGTACGAGCACGCGCTGAACAGCCTCGGAGCATCGGCGTCCGAGAGCCTGTTCGTTGGCGATGGAGGCTCGAATGAGCTCCAGGGAGCAAGCGAAGTGGGCATCGACGCGGTGCTGCTGGACGACCACGATCCCGAAACCGAGGTGCTTCGGGTCGATGTGAAGGAATGGAGCGGACCGTCGATCCGCAGCCTTGAAGAGGTGATCCCTCTGGCTGCTGGCCGATGAGTCTTATCTAGCAAACTGGATGACGCTAACAGTGCCGGGATATGCTCGTCCCTGAATCCATCAACACCAATCACACGGCAAACTTCGACACATGATCCACGAAAACGTCACCTTCGATCTCTTCTTCATTCGCCACGGTGAGTCCGAGAACAACACCCAGCCAGGCATCGCGGCAGGCGCCAACTTCGATGCGCCGATGACCGAGCGCGGCCACAGGCAGGCGGTCGCACTGGGCGAGCGGCTCAGCAGACAGGGGATCACATTCGACCGCATCTACTCGTCAACGCTTGTGAGGGCTGTGCAGACAACAGAAGGGATGCTCAAGGGCATGGGGCTCGATGGGGCGCATTTTGACCGCGTGCCTCAGATCATCGAACGACAGATCCCCGCCTGGCGCGGGAAGATGGCTGACGATGTGTGGACGACCGAGCTGAGGTTCATCTCCGCAGAGAAGGGCAAGTGGTTTCAGCCGGCTGATGGCGAATCGGAGCGCGCTGTCGAGCGGCGTGCCGGGAACTGGCTGGAAGACGAGGTGATCTTCAACCCGGAGTGGCATGACCGTCCCGGAACTCACACCATCGCCATCGTCTCTCACGGAATCACGATGAAGGCGCTGCTGCACTACATCACGAACTGGGACAGCGCCTTCATACGACGTACGGAGATTCACAACACGTCCATCTCCCGGCTCCGCTTCGGCAAGTCCGGCTGGTCTATCGCCTCTATCAACGATCATGCCCACACCGAGGAGATCGGCGATGTCATCAGCGACGGCGTGATCCAGGGAGACACGGTGGTACCGTGATCGCATGACCGCGGAGACAGATCGCAAGCAACTTGTGAATTCACTGCTGCGGCCATCTGCGTATCCGCATGACGTCTCAGGAGATGTGCTTCACATCTCGACCCACATCTCGGATGTGTTTTTGGCCGGAGAGTTCGCGTACAAGGTGAAGAAACCGGTCAACTTCGGTTTTTGCGATTTTTCAACAGCAGACCTGAGAGAACGGTTCACTTCACTCGAGCTGGAGCTAAACCAGCGGCTTTCCAGTGGCGTTTACCTGTCCATCGAGCCAGTCACACACGACGTTCGCACCGGCGAGTTCGCTATCGGTGGTTCAGGCTCTAAGGTCGAAACTGCACTAAAGATGCGGCGGCTCAGCACCGATGATCAACTGGATGTGCTCATCACTCAGGGCCGTGCCGGTGATCCCGAGATCAGGCAGATCGCCCAGCTCCTTGCAAGATCCCACAGCGAAGCGACAGCCGCCGGAGAGAAGTTCGGCACAGTCGAGGCCGTGGCCGGAATTGTGCTCGGGAATCTCGACCGTGTGTTCGAGCACGCGCAGCCGGAACTTAATCGCATCTCACTCGCCAATATCGCCGCATATGCCGAAGCGTTCCTGGCAGTCCGCGGTGGCCTGATCAGCAAGCGTCGCGCGGCGGACAAGCCTCGCATGTGCCACGGCGACCTGCATGCCGGAAACATCTTCCTCGAACGAACTGGGGAGCGACCCGGGGAGCAGTCCAGTTCCGCGCTGTCCACGATCCAGGTGATCGATTGCATCGAGTTCAATCCGAGCTTCGTCAACATCGACCCTGCTGCTGATCTAGCGTTCCTGTCGATGGACCTCAAGCGCCTTGGCCACGAAACGCTCGCTGAGAACCTCGTCAAGGAATATGTGACAGCCAGCGGAGACAACGGCATCGGCAACCTGATGCCGTTCTACGAGTCGTACCGGGCGATGGTCCGATGCATGGCGGAGTCGATCATGGCTGGCCAGGAATCGGGAGATGGGCGCACGGCGCATGTCCGCGCCGCCGATGCCTATCTCGAACTTGCATGCCAGCAGGCACAGCGAGACTGTCCGCAGTTTCTCGCCATCACGTCAGGCGTCACCGGAACAGGCAAGAGCACGGCAGCGCGGATCGTCGCAGACAACTGGAACGCAGTGCACCTGCAGTCCGATGCCATACGACGCGAGCTTGCAGGGATCGGTCCTACCGAACGCAGCGGCTCAGGACTTTCCGGCGGCATCTACACGAAGGAGATGTCGCTCCGCACATACGAGGAGATGCAGAGCAGAGGCGCTCAGGCGCTCGTCGAAGGGCGGTCAGTGATCCTCGACGGCACACACACTCGTGCAGATTTCCGAGCGCAGTCACTCGATATCGGACGCCAGGCGGGCGTGATGACTCTTGTGATCGAGTGCTCGATGCCCGAGAAGAGCGCGATCGACCGGCTCAAGCGCAGATACGCCAGCGGGCAGAGCGAATCCGAAGGACGTCCAGAGGTCTATCAGCGGCAGATCGCCGGATGGCAGCCGGTTTCAGACGCTGAGGCAGATGCAGTCGTTCGAGTCAGCACTGAAGGAGAATCGGAGGATCTTCCGGGAGTGCTCTTCCCTGCTCTCTGGAAGGCCGTGCTTTCCCGGTCCAGCCGCCATTAGCGAGCGCTAGCCTGCGCCCTCACCGCCGTCTGCAGGGATGATCGTCCCGCTCACGAACCCTGACAGATCGGAAGCGAGGAAGAGCGCTATATCCGCAATCTCGTGCGGCTCGGCAAACCTGCCCATAGGAATCCGTGCAAGCTTCGCATCTGTCCGCGGGCCCGGCTGCCACACCTGCTTCGCCATCTCCGTCATCGTCACCGTCGGCGCGATGCAGTTCACCTGGATGTTGTGCGGACCGAACTCCACAGCCATCGTCTGAGCGAGCTGATGCAGCGCCGCCTTGGCAGAGCTGTATGCGCCAAGGCCGGTCTGTCCAATCAGAGCGGCACGTGACGTGACATGTATCACCTTGCCGTGGCCGCGCTCGATCATCCCCGGCACAAACGCCTGCGTCAGCAACAGCGGAGCCAGCACATCGACGTCGTACATCGTCCGCCAGTTCTCTTCGTCGATATCGACGATTGGCGATGGGAAGACGACTCCAGCGTTGTTCACGAGTATGTCGACTTTATCGACCGCTGCCAGAACGTTGCTGCCCAGTTGCCGCACCTGCTGTGCGTCATTGAGCTCAGCCGTCCCGGTCCAGACTTCGACACCAAACTCGCCTGCCATCTCAGCGGTCTGCGCAAGTCCGGCCTCGTCTCTTGCAGTAAGAGCAAGATCGGCGCCGGCTTCTGCGAAGTTGCGCGCGATCTCTACGCCCATCCCCTTTGACGCTCCGCTGATGAACGCGGTCTTGCCCTTGAGTGAGATGTGGTTCCTGTCTGGCATTGGCACTTTCCGGAATTCAGACTGCTGGTTATCGAAACGCTGCGCGTACACGAATCCTACTCGAATCCTCGGACATGCGAAGACCGCTGCCAACGCGCAGGGAGGCCGGCCAGCGAAAGCTGTACCGACCTCCCCTGATACTGGAACTGGCCAGGTCCCAGACGCATCCACCGTGCTATGGAATGAGCACGCGATTGATCACGTGAATCACACCGTTGGATGCGAAGATGTCCGGGTCCAGGACCAGAGCATTACGATCCAGGACGACATTTCCGAGCTGGTTGTCGACGACAATCTTTGATCCCTGCAGAGTTGGCGCAAGGTCCAGCGTCAAGGCCGTCTCGGCATCAATCGCTCCGTCAAGCACGTGATAGAGCAGGATGTCCGTCAGCGCAGGAATGTCGTTGAGCAGAGCTTCCACCGTTCCTTCCGGCAGAGCGGCAAATGCCGCATCTGTGGGAGCAAAGACGGTGAATGGGCCGCCAGAAGCCAGCGCAGTGTCGAGCCCTGTAGCCTGGAGCGCCGCGACAAGAGTCGTGAACCTGTGGTCTGACGCAGCGATTCCGGTGATCGAATTGGGATCGAGGGCCGCAGGCTCTTCAGCAGGCGGCAGCAGGACCGCATCGATCACGTGGATAACACCGTTCGAACCAACGATGTCTGGAATCACAACCTGCGACTCGTTGATGAAGACGTTGCCGCCATCAACGCTGATCGCAACGTCGCTACCCTGCAGTGTTGCTGCAGAGTCGAGTTGAACCACGTCGGCAGCCATCACCTTGCCACTCACCACGTGATAGGTGAGCACATCCGTCAGCGCCGGAATGTCGGCAAGCAGACCTTCAACTGTGCCTTCAGGCAAAGCAGCGAACGCATCGTCTGTCGGTGCGAACACCGTGAAAGGCCCGTCTCCGGACAGAGTGCCCACGAGGTCGGCGGCCTGAAGAGCGGCTACAAGTGTCGTGAACCGGCCGTCCTCAACAGCGATCTCCACGATCGAGGGCATCTCTACCTGCTCATCTGAAGGCGGTAGAAGCACAGCATCTATCACGTGGATAACGCCGTTTAAGCCAACGATGTCTGGGATCACGACCTGCGACTCGTTGATGAAGACGTTGCCGCCATCAACGCTGATCGCAACGTCGTCACCTTGCAGTGTTGGCGCAGAGTCCAGCTCAACCACGTCAGCAGCCATCACCTTCCCGCTCACCACGTGGTAGGTGAGCACGTCGGTCAGAGCTGGGATGTCGGCAAGCAGGCCTTCAACCGTGCCTTCAGGCAGAGCAGCGAACGCGTCATCTGTCGGTGCGAACACCGTGAACGGTCCGTCACCGGAGAGAGTGTCCGCGAGGTCAGCGGCCTGGAGAGCTGCGACAAGTGTCGTGAACCTGCCGTTCTCAACGGCGATCTCCACGATCGATGGCATCTCTACCGGCGCAGGAGTAGGTGTAGGCTCTGGCTGAGACTCCGTCGGTGGAAGAAGCACAGCGTCGATGACGTGGATAACGCCGTTCGAGGCCATGATGTCGGTGATCACCACCTGTGACTCGTTGATGAAGACGTTGCCATCCTCCACACGAACAGAGACATCCGACCCCTGCAGCGTCGAGGCGCTGCTCAGCGTCACTACGTCCTCGGCCAGCACTGCTCCGCTCACCACGTGGTAGGTGAGAACCTCAGTAAGTGCCGGAATGTCGGCAAGCAGGCCCTCAACCGTGCCTTCAGGCAATGCGGCAAAGGCGTCATCTGTTGGTGCGAAGACCGTGAACGGGCCTTCTCCAGAGAGAGTTCCGGCGAGATCCGCTACCGTTACCGCGGCGACCAAAGTTTCGAAGCGGCCGTCCTCTACTGCAATATCAACAATCGTGCCTGGCTCCTCAGCAGCCGCAGTGGGTGCTGGAGTCGGAGTCGCATCAGGCATCTGCGTCGGAATCGGGGTCGGATCGTCCGAAGACGAACACGCTGCGGCCACTATCGCCATAGCGGCCATCACTACTAAAACCAGTCTCTTTCTCATCACTATTCTCCATCCAGGCCGCACAGGCCCGGCATGTCGTGCATTCACTGCAACCGTGCAAGTGATGTAGACTATAAACTAATTCAAGGGCTTGGTGTTGTATATGATCCACATTCTCTGGATATTTGTTGCACCGCCATTCGGGTGGAGACTGAGCGCCACTGGCGAAAGAGCACTCAGGTCATTGCTGTCGTCTGGCTCACTGATCGACATGTCCACAATGCGGTGCAATTACTCAACAACTTTCAAGGGAAGCGTGGTATAAATCACACATGGTTATCCAGAACGGAGGCTCAGCCGGCCCCGTCCAACGCACGGCTCCTACCGCACGCGAGGTAAAACGTGTGCGCGACAGGTATCTGCGCGCGCTGACGAGAGGCGACGAAACAGAGGCCACTGACGCTATCCAGGAGGCCGTGTCTTTCCACTGGCCCCCTGCGACGCTCTACATCGACGTACTGGCGAGCGCCATGACGAAGATTGGCGATATGTGGCACGCAGGCGAAATATCGATCGCCCATGAGCACCAGGCCACGCAGGTAACGCTGCGACAGGCGGCCTTGCTGCGTCAGTTCTTCCCACCGGAGCGCAAGACCGGTCTGCACGCCATCGTTTCGGCGGTAGAGCGCAACGGCCACACGCTGGGCGCGATGATCTTCTCTGACCTGATCTACTTCGAGGGATGGGACACCGATTTCCTGGGATCAGGAACACCACCCGATGCCCTTGGCCAGATGGTTGCCGAAAGAAAGCCTGACCTTGTGGCGCTATCGGCCACGCAGCCAGGCGGCATCGAACTACTCCGTGACTGCATCCAGGCGGTGCGCAAGGCTCACAAAGATGCGTTCGTCATCGTGGGCGGGCCTGTCACATCTCAGAAAGACTCTGCTACGGGGCAGCTTGGGGCAGACCTCGTTGCGACAGATCCGATGGAAGCCATCGAAGAGATCAGAACTCGATTCGAGGTGGCAGGAACCTCGATATCACTCGAACACCTGCTCCAAAGAGTTGGTGAGCAGGTGAAGTCCAGGAGACTGGCGAAGGGGTGGAGTCAGCAGCATCTGGCACAACTGGCCAGCCTCGACCGCACCTACCTGAGCGGTGTTGAGAACGGAAAGCAGAACCTGACGCTCGGAGCGGTCAAGAAGCTAGCCGATGCGCTTGGCTCGCCGATTCCAGACTTCCTGTCCTAGCGCACCGGCGTAGAATTCATCGGCTGCCCTTCACCCGTCTTCAACAGCCGATGGCAATTCCACAATCCCGCAGTCTCTTCACCCTCGCACTGGTTGCGCTGATTGCACTGGTGATACTCGCGGTATTCGCCGTATGTGAGAGTGATCCCGAAGGCACTGCTGTGACTGGCGAGGTGACAGATGTCCGGCCCCGCTCTATCACCGAGTTCGAGTCGCTCACCATCACAGATGCCGAAGGCAAGAGTTGGACTTTCGCGGGAGGCGCGTTCAGCGGCTTCACGCCATCGCACCTGCTTGAGCACCAGGCGCTCGGAGATCCGGTCAAGATCTGGTACGTCGAAGAGGGTGGCGTACTGCGGGTGACGCACATCGAGGACGGCTAAGGCTCATCCTTCGAACGTGCGAATGAAGTTGACGAGGTTCCACATCTCCTCGTCGCTCAACACATCGCCGTTGCCGACCATCGCCGTGCCAGGGATTCCATCACGGATAAACCCGAACAGCTCGCCGTCCGTGTGCAGCGGCACGTGGATCGATAGATCGGCGGGTGGAGTATCCAGCAAGACTCCTTGCGGTCCATCGCCCAGTCCGGAATCACCGTGGCAGGCAGAGCATGTGGTCGCATAGGACGCAGAGCCACTTGCAAGTGAGGCAGGTGTTGGCGGGAACGGGTTGAACCGCTCTTCTTCGAACCCGATCCGCATGACGGTTGCGTTCAGGAGTATCAGCGCGCCGGCGCCGGCCACAACCGCGCCTGAGAATGCCCCCGATGCAGAAGGCTGAACCATCAGCCGCACTCCCGGCGCACCTGCAAACGCCAGCAGTGCGCCTATGATCAGGAGTTCGATCCCGAACAGAACCCATGTTGGTGTCTCGGTCGGCCTCAGCGCATCGGCGATGCTGCCTGCCGACAACGCCTCGAACCTGAACGCTGTCCTGGCATCGAAGCCGTCGGGACGCCGCACAACCACCTCGGCCTGGTATATGCCGCCAATCGCCAGCCGGAAGTCGTCGCCGGACCAGACTCCACCACCCTGGTCGACCAGCGATTGCGTCGGCTCAGCAAGGTCATCCTCCAGGAATCGCAGGAGCACCCTGACCTCACTGGCGTTGTCTATCGTCCGTCCTCTCAGGTCTTCGAGCTTCACGGTGACGCTGTTCTGTCCAACATTGCCAGGAGCCACTTCAAGGTCGATTCGCACGCCCTCAGCGGTATCACTGAACGAACGCGACTCATCAACCCCGATGCCATTTCGCGATGCGTACTGGCGGGCAGGCTCAAGTCCTGCCAGCCATCCCACTGCCAGGAGTATCAGCAACCCGAGCAAGGCCTCAGCAGACACCAGCTTTCTGAAGATGCGAAGCGCAGCGGGATCAGCCATCAACCTGCGCGTTATCCGGTAGGAGTTCAGCGCGGCGAATGCGAACAGCGGCACCATAAGCACGATCTTTGCGACAAGCGCCCAGCCGTGCGGAGTTGCGGTAGCTTCGGGAACGGTGACCTGCATCCACCCCGAGAAGATTCCGGTGACGACCAGCGTGCCGGCGCTGACTATCGCTATTCGCGAAAACCGCGGCAGCGCATCACTCAGCGCAGAAACCGGCAGGTTGTCACTAGAACGTGTCGACCATCTGAGCCAGACCGTCAGGAAGAACAGTCCGCCTATCCACGCGGCCGCAGCAAGGAAGTGGATGAAGTCCGACAGGATCGCCGGTAGTCGAACTTCGGGAGCCGAGGCGGCATTGTGACTGGTGAGCGACGTCAGGAAGATGAATGCCAGACTGGCTGCCAGCGCCAGTTGGCCGTAGACCGTCTCGGTAACAGCAACAGGCGCATCCTCATCGGATCGAGAAGCAGCGCCGCCGATCCGAGTAGCGAGGATTACGAACACAGCGGCCAGCACAACCGCCAGCATTCGCCAGGTCCACTGCCTGCCCCAGTCGGTATCGAACAGAACCGTTCTGAGCGGTTCGCCAAAGGCATCGACCAGCGGAACATCGAACGAAACGGCCGCCTGCTGGACCAGCAGTCCCAGCAAGCCAGCAACCATCAGCCCGGCAGCCGGCCAGGCAAGCCGCGGCACCAGCCGCGTCATCTGTATGAACAGCCGGTTGCCTGGGGTTCCTGCCTCTGCTGTACCAAGCACGGGCGCAACTACCAGAAACTCGAAGATCAGGCTGCCTGCAAAGGCGAGCGCGCCAACGAAGAACAGCCATCTCAGCCATGGATCGGATTGAGCCTGAAGCAGCGGCTGCTCGACGATCTGGACAGCTTCGGAAAGCGGCTCGCCAACTGCGAATCTGAACGATCCGACCACAGAGTGCCCGTCCACTGTGGAGGTGTTGCCCCACACCGCCGTATAGGTTCCGTTCTCCAGAGCCGGAAGAGTCACCACCATCGCCGTCGACTCGGTTGGCGAGAGCTGGCTGTCCTCGTTATCTACTTGCCGGCCTTCCTGATCCAGCACACGGATTCTGCTCAAGCGAGGCTCAATAGGCTCGCTAAACCAGACGATCACCCTCTCCGGTGCGGTCTCCAGTTCGCTGTCAGGTGGCGGTGAGGTTCGAATCTGGTTGGCATGCGCGCTGGCGGTCCGGGCATCGCCAAAAGACGGCAAGACCAGTGCCATGAGAACGAGCGACAGGGCGATTGCACCCCACAGGAGCGTCTTGCGATCTTGTCGAACCTTGAGCATCTGGCTCCAGTCGGCCGGGTCTCAACATTAGGTGAATGGCGAACTCGCACTATCTGCTACGAATCGTACTTCAGCCCTCGGCCCTGATGACCATGCGAACGAGCGCAATTCCCGGCTTTGAAATACAGTTGCGCATCACGTCACAGCGCCTGTGTCGATTTCAGTGAGCTGTGGTCGTCGAACTATCAGGGCCGGTTCCGAGACTGTGCGCGGCCCGGAGGAGTACTCGGATGGCAAAGAGATTTTCAGCAAGCGTAGTTATCGACGCCCCAGCGGAACAGGTATGGCCGGTGCTGACGGACATTTCCGCGTACCCGGACTGGGACCCGAACATGGTCAGAACCGAAGGCACGATCGCTCCCGGCAACAAGGTCAAGTTCTTCACTAAGCTGATGCCTAACCGGGCGTTTCCGGTAAAGGTCACAGAGCTGGACGAGAACCGGCGACTGGTCCTCACAGGCGGCATGCCCATCCCCGGACTGTTCAAGTCTGAGCGCGTTTACGATCTGGCGAGCGTCGATGGGGGCACCCGGATGTCGCTCAAGGAAGACTTCACTGGACTGATGGTGCCGCTCTTTGGCCGCCAGATCCCTGACCTGAACCCGATCTTCGAGGAGTTCATGCAGGCGCTGAAGGAGCGCGTCACGCAGGGAACGAGCTAGAGGCTAATGCGCCTGGTGAAGGCAGACACAAGAGGCCGCAGATCCTGGCTCAACCAGAATCCCGCTGCCTCCGGGTTCGTCGATTCGAAATCCACCGTGACGTTAGGCGCTGATTCACCCTTCGCCCAGCGCAGAACATCGGAGAGCAAAGCCTGGGCGATGCCGGCGCCTCTCATGTCCTCTCGAATGAACGCTCCATTGACGTGCGGAACCGACATGTTGCGCAACGCTCGTGATTCCTGAGCGCCGTTTCGACAGCTCATGAAACCGACCAGCTCGCCACCGCGCTCGGCGACCGATATGTATGCGCCCTGGCGAGGAACTTTGTACTTGGCGTTCTCGGCATCAAGATCTGCATGTGGATAAGCGGTGAGATCGAGCCCAAGCGAAACCGGCGGCCGGTTCAGGTGCTCCCAGAGCTTCCGGTCCAAATCGACGATGGCCGGAAGGTCGTCCGGTGTCGCAGCTCTCACGACAACATCGGCCGGCATCGCGGGACCATTCATCGCAGCACGTGACCCGAATACTCCTTCGATCTGGTGAACCCCAAACTCGAGATTGGCCATGGCATCACGAGATCTTGCATCATCGACGAACATGCTGATGATCTGCACTGTGGTGCCAGAGAGATGGCCTTCCCGGCCAAGCCACGTGTACATCTTCGTAAGGAGCTTGTCGTCTTCATCAGAGACGCAGTGCGCCCATTCAGGTGCATATAAGGCTTTGGTTGCTCCATAAAACTTGATGAAGCGACCTGCGATGTATCCATGCACGACACCGTCTTCGTGGGCGACGACAGAAGCGCCGTTGCTCGCCCAGTCCAGCAGCGTTTCGGCGTGCGAAGGTTCTTCGAATAGGTTGAGCTCGAATACCGGAGAGACGGAGCGGATCTGCTCGTACCTGCGCTCGAACAGCTGGACTGCCGATTCAGCGAGATCGCGGTCAATCGGATCGAACTTCACGTAGCTCGGCGCTCCTGGATTTCGCCTGGGTTGAGATCGATGCTCGTCACTGAGCCCGGCATGCGATCGTGATGATTTCCGGAGATGTCTCGCTCACCACACTGCGATCCCAGTCACCATAGCGTTCGAGAATCTTGAGGCCCGCATCAGCCAGCATCCCGTCGAGCTTCTCCTCAGGCAGAAAGCGAAGAGTGCTATCGCTTGTCTCTGGCTGGTCCCAGTTCGGACTGGTGTAGGTATGGCTGAAGCTGATCAGCTCATTCGCAAGGGTTCCATGCACCTCGGAGACGTGCCGCACCTCAGCGCCCGATTCGTCGGTAACAGTGCCTGAGTACGTGTCCGGCCAGTGGACCCACTCCGTTGCGCTGGGGTTGCGAGTCTCGAACGCCAGTTTGCCGCTGTCTGTCAGGGCTTGCCGGGCAGCATTCAGGAACGAGCGGATCGCGTCGTCAGTCAGAAACACCTGGAAAGCGTGCCCGCTCATCACGACAAGATCGAACTCTCGCTCAAACGACACGGACGACAGATCGCCGTGAATCCACTCGATGTCCGTTCGCTTCCGAGCCTGCTCGATCATCCCGAACGCCGGGTCAACTCCGCAGAGCCGGCCTCTGTGACCGGAGTCTCGAGCCAGCCGCAGCAGAGCACCAGTTCCGCAGCCCACATCCAGCACCGACTCCGCCTCCATCGCCATCGGGAGGTACATGGAGAAGTCGCCCCGGCCAGCTGAAGGCGATAGGAAGTCATAGAGCGCGGCCAAACGCGGGTTTTCGAAAGCGTTATCAGGCATCACAGAAACTTACTTGAGTCGAGTGGCCTTCAGCATGGCAGGTTCTTGTGACTCGCGCCGCCCTCGCCAGTCTCGGTCTCCCGCCGCATCGCGCCTCGTTCCCGTCTAACATTGGCCGCGTGACTCCGGACTCATCACTGGCTTCGAAAGCGGGCAGCCGTGGCGGAAGAATTCGACTCAGGCGCATTCCTTGACAGGCTGCTTGCCGCCGTCAGAGAGACCAGTGACCGAGGCTCATTCGACTGCCCTGTATGCACATCCAGTGAGTGGACAATCCTCGACGGAACGATCACGCAGCAGGTCAGCGGTGGCGTTGGCGAGGTAAAGGTCGTGCCGGTGGTCTGCAACAACTGCGGCTACATCGCGCAGTTCGCTGCAGGACAGGACTTCTCTTGAGCGCTCTGTGATTGGCCCCGGAGTTCAAGACTGGAGAAGAGTGAAATCGGGGACTGGCTTGTAAGCTGGCGCACGTACGGGCCGAGAGATATCCTTCGAGAGTTGACCTGAATCCAGTTCAGCATCGTGCCCCTGTAGCTCAGAGGATAGAGCAGCGGTTTCCTAAACCGCGTGTCGCAGGTTCGAGTCCTGCCAGGGGTACCACTCCAACACAGCAGTCAGCCGCGGTTTCACCCACGCCCTGTCACTGTCGCCGCGGCACCGCACGCCGCCAATCCCAGCTTCCAACTGGCTCCCTGACATCACGGCCGTGTAACTCAGACCGGCCTCGAATAGCCTCTTCTGTGGTGGTGTCGATCTACCGGCGATCTATCTATGTGATCGTCTGCTATCTGCCACTTGAGAGCAACGCATTGGCTAAGGGGCGCAACTTGGGAACAAGAAGAAATCCGTCTGGGCTCGATCCTTCATCGAGTCCACAGCCAACGCGGGCCGCCACAACTGTCACACGCTACTTCTGGACTCCATGGGACATCGATCCTTCAGGCACGCGCACATGGCCTGCCGACTTCAACCGCATTCAGGAGGAGTGGAAGCTCGATTCCTCGTACCGGCAGACCAACTCCGTCCACTCCATAGACAACGCAGGCCGCATCATTGTCGTCAGCGGCCCTCCAGCGTATGTCGCCGACCACATGAGTGTGCCCGAGACCATCGCAATCGGGTCGGGACTGAAGATGGCCTGGGCGTGGGTTGAGGCCGGCCGTCACCCCAGAGCACGCGAGTTCGCGTCGCACTTTGATCAAGCCCTTGCTGTACACCGGAAGGTGCCGAGATCCAGCATGCCAGCCATGCTTGCGAGGTTCATGCCTGACCAGGTCGTCCGGCAGAAGACTTCGCAGCGTTCAGGCACGTTCACCGAGACCTGGACCGGAAGTGACGGCGATCCGTGGCCGTCTCACTGGACCAACACGGAGCTCGATACTCTGGACCTGCTGGGCACCAAGCCTGTTGCGGTAACCATCGATATCAACGCCTCCAACCAGGGAGAGTACGCGGGACCCAGCGGCGGAGCCCTAAAGAGGATTGGCTACACCTTCGCCTACAACGGCGAGACGGCGATCGACATGAATGTGACGGCGCACTATGCGGCGCGCAGCGAAATGGACGGGCCTGCAGTAAGAATCGAAGTCGGCAGCGGACACGACACGTTCTATTACCTCCAGAACAGGGCTCAGTACGGTGATGACACTCGCCTGTTCAAGATCATCGATGAGACCCGCACCCAGATCGCCACATCATCCCGCGGCTCTGTGGCCGCCCCCCACGATATGCGGCTGGTCATCGAAAACGATGGCTCTGGGGATCCTGCGATGGACGGCAAGATCTGGTCTGGCACCGAACCTGGCACACCGGATATTTCGCATACAGATACCGAGATCGATGCCATCACCGGCAGCGGCTACGGCGGCATCTATGGAGCGCCTACTCGAAACCTGACCACAACCGTCGACGACTTCCAGTTCACGAACAACGACTTGCCCGTCGCAGGGGTGAAGAGGCGAAACCTGTCTTCGCTTGGCGTGGGAAGCTAAGAATCGGCAAGACATCGATCTTGCCAAAGAAAAGGCTGAAGATCTAAGCCTTTTCGACGGTGCAGCCGAGCTTGAATGAGCGGATGCGATCGCGATAGTGCTCGGCCTGCTCAAGCGGACAGACGATCACGACGCAACGGCCCTTCTCGTGTGTTTCGAGCATGATGTCTATCGCCTCAGGCTGCGAGAGGCTTGGCACGCTTTTCAGAAGCGACTCCACGACGAAGTCCATGGAATTAACCTCATCGTTGTGCAGGATCACCGCGTAGTGCGGGATGTGCTGCAGGAGCGTGTGCTGCATCTCCTGCGTCTGCGTGCCAGTAGTCATTCGCCCATTCTAGTTGGCAAACACAGCCTCACCAATGTCCAATGGTCATGGTGCTGGCCGCCTGCGCTCTGCCCATGAGACGGCGACACTCGCAGCCACGCCCATGAACGCCGCAAGACAGTTGAATACGATGTCGCGCCAGTCAAAGTGACGACTGGGAATCACAGCCTGAACACTCTCGTCGATCAGTCCGACAGCGGCAGTTCCAAGCACAGCGATCACCGCAGGCACAGGAACGCGGCTCGATCTGCTGCGCTCTATCAGCGCCCGGTACACAAGCACCGCCACAAGGCTGTACTCGAAGAGATGTGTCCGCTCATCGGGTATTCCGGTCCGGAGCAAGACCATCGCATAGACGCTGGCCACACCCATAGAGATCCATATCTGCCGAAGACCGGGCATCTGGCGCAGTCCGCTCAGGATCGTGGCTGCCAGCAGTCCCATGAATGCGACCACGAAGGCTGCATCTACAAGGTCTCGCCTGCTCAGCTCGTCAACGAGAGTGCCGGCCAGCCAGAGTGTCGAGTAGATCCCTGCGATGACGACCAGCGCCAGCAGCCACAGTATTCCTTCGCGGCGGGATGTGAACAAGCCCAACTCGCGCCTCGCAGTCCGCACAACTTCGCATCAACAGCCCACAGGCTCGCGCCCATCACCCGCCAGCTGGCCACCGGCTCTGCGTCGCTCGGTCTAGTTCGTGCTGCCTACAAACGGACGATTCTTCTCGTACTGGCCCTGGACAATCGGCTTGGCATCCACCGAAAGCCAGTCCTCCAGGATGTCCGTGTACAGACCACGGAAGTCGTTATTGAAACGCAGATCGCCCTCAACCAGCGCTGAGGTTTCGATCTCCGGATACTCGTTGTAGTGCCCGCCCTTGACCTGGTCACCAACCAGGAACGAGACGCCTCCTGAGCCGTGATCCGTGCCTGTGCCGTTGTCCTTCACGCGGCGGCCGAACTCAGAGAACATCAGAACCATCACCTCTTCGCTACGGCCAGCCTCCTCAAGGTCCTGGTAGAACGCAGCAAGCGAGTCCGAGATGTGATGCCAGAGTCGCTCCTGCGTCTTCACCTCGTCGGCATGAGTATCAAAGCTTCCATACTGCGTATAGAAGACACGGGTTCCAAGGTCTGCCATGTGAACCTGCGCAACGCCCTTCAGGCTGCTGGCAAACGGGTTATCCGGGTATTCGACGTTCGAGTGGTACTTGCCCGGCGCAGTCGAGAGGATCTCCGCGCCTCGCAGCGCGTCCTGTCCCGTCTTGCCGAGGTAATCCATGACAGCGCCGCTGCCGATCGCAGGTGAGTAGATTCGATTGAAGGTGGAGAGCGCCTTCTCTCTCTGCTGCTGGCCATCAATGCCGGTGAGCAGTCCGTAGTTGTTCAGGTCGCCTACCGATGCCACAGGGACTCCGGGCGCAGCAAGCGCACGAGGCAGTCCGTTTGAAAAATTCACCGCGGTGACGACGTTCTCGCCATTCGGATCGAGCTCCTGCACCGCCTGCCCCAGCCAGCCCTTGTCTCCGACCTTCGTCGGCTCAGCAGTGTGCCAGATGTCCATCGACCTGAAGTGAGATCGGTTCGGCTCCGGGTAGCCAATGCCGTGCATGATGGCCACCTTGCCGCGGTCGTACAGGTCCTTCACCGGCCCCATTCCGGGATTGAGGCCAAGTCCGTTGTCGAGCGGAATAACCCGGTCATCAGTGATTTTCAGATTCGGGCGCGCGTCCTTGTAGTGCCCGTTCTCATAAGGAACCACGCAGTTCAGATAGTCGTTGCCACCCGAAAGCTGGATGACGACCAGCACTTTGTCTCGCTTTTCGGCCATCAGCTAGCTCCTCGTCTCGTATACCTGGAAGCGGTGGCGGTTCGTCTCGAGTACGTACAGTCTTCCCTCTTCGTCCACCTCGATAGCAACAGGATCCCAGAAGTAGGACTCGATCCGCGCCGAAACCTCGTGTGGATCATCGGTATCGACTTCGATCACTGGCTGGAACGACTCCCGGGCGCGCTGCTCATCAGCGTTTGCGGCAAGGTATTCCGTGGCCCAAGGGGAGAGCGTGGCCTGCCCCCTGAGACTTTGCTGGAACCGCCACTCCGAATCGAAAACCTGGACGCGCTGGTTCATCCAGTCGGCAACATAGATGAAACCGTCTGGCCCGACCGCCACATCTGACGGACGATTGAACTGGCCTTCGCCATTGCCTGACTCTCCGAACAAACACACGAACTCGCCGTCTGGCGCGAAGCACTGGATCCTGTCGTTGCGCCAGTCTGCGACATAGACGCGGCCGTCAGGGCCGATGCAGATTCCCCACGGGTAGTTGAACTGGCCTCGACGATGGCCCTGCGATCCGAACTGGGTGATGTACTCGCCGTTCGAGGTGAACTTCTGAACCCTGTGGTTCATGTGATCAACCACGAGCAGGTGGCCTTCACGGTCGAACGCCAACCCGCTCGGGCCGTTGAGCTGGCCTGGCGCATCGCCAGTGACGCCCCAGGTCTGGACGAGATTGTTCTTCGCATCGAACTCCGTGATGCGATTCAGCTCATCGTCCGCCGCAAACAGGTGATTCCTGGAATCGACTGCCAGCGCAGACGGCCGGATGAACTGGCCCTCACCACGGCCATGACTGCCGAATTCTCCGTAGAACTCATGGTCAATATCGCACTCGCCGATGCGCAGACCGGGCGTGGCCGTATGCGAACTCCGGCTCATCACGAACACATGGCCATCCGAGCGTACGGCGAGATCTGTTGGCAGATGGAATCCGCGACCACCGAAGTCAGCTGTGAACCCGACAGTGGTCAGGTACTTGATATCGATGCTTGAACTGGCTGATGTGGTCATTTCGATCTCTTCAAATGCGGGCAGTCTGAAGAAGCTGCCGATTGGACAATTAAGCCATCTGGAATTCGCGCGTGGCCACTGCAAGCTGCAGTATCGAAACGACAACCCGTTCTGCGGCAAAGTTCTTTGATTCGCCTGCCGATCCGCTCAATCCGCCGACCTGGTCTGCGGCGAAATCGACAATCTCCTGGCGTGTCGCGGCCTCCAGCTCCAGGTAGCCGAGCCTCTCAAGACAGGCATCCACAAGAGCCGCCGCATTGCCTGGCTTCACTTCTCTTGAAAGCTCTTCGACCATCGTCCGCACCCCGGGCCGCTCGGCATCGCCAAGCACCTTCGAGGCGTAGTTGACCCGCTGCATCATCGATCCCGTGCTAACCCAGTCCTCGCCGCCTTGCCAGCCCTCCACAGAAGGCGGAGCGAGCAGCGACTGACCCATAAAGCCGCAAGAGGCGTTGGCGTCATACACATCCCATGTCGGCCACTCATACCCGCCGGCCAATCGAAGAGAGCCAACAACCACTTCGACAGGACTCTTGATCCTGGCGTTTCGCGCAGCCTCGGCCTTGAAGAAGTCTGAATTGAAGGTCGCTCGCAGCATCTCGCCAATGCTGTAGCCAGACTTGAAGTAGGCATCGGCCATGATCTCGATCGCCTCGGGATCGCGCGGGCCGATGTGAGGCCACTGCGGAACCGGAAGCTCGTCGGAGACAAAGGCGTGATACAGGTGGCGGGCGATGAAGCGGGCAGTGGCACGCTGCTTGCAGATAATGTCGACTATGTCTTCGCCGTTGAGATCACCCTTCTCGCCAAGGAACTCTTTATCACCATGATCGTGATCGGAGTCGTCGTATCGGAACTGCCAGCCGATGTAGCCGTAAGGCCGGGCCGTGTTGTTCCGCATCTTCTGAGCGTTGTACGGCTCGTTGGCGATGGTCCATCCGGTGAAGGCACGTGAACACTCGTAGATGTCCTTTTCGGTGTAGTTACCGACACCCATCGAGAACAGCTCAAGTATCTCCCTGCCATAGTTCTCGTTGATCGCGCCGTTGTGGTTGTCCTGGTTATCTAGCCACATCAGCATCGCAGGATCGCGAGAGAGCCCAAGCAGCAGATCCCTGTAGTTGCCAAGCCCAAGATCCCGGAACATCTGGAGCTGGGTCATGATCACCTTGCCCTGGATGAGCTTGGTCTGTCCCGTGGCGAAGACTCGATGCCAGAAGAGGGCGATCTTCTCCTGCAACGGCGCTGTAGTGGTGACCATCCGGTAGATCCAGTTGGACCCCGTCGCTGGCTGAATCCTCAGGTCCGATTGATCGACGTGATACCGGCGGATGATGTCCTGCGGCATCGACTCGACTGTCGGTGGATCGAGCAGGTGATCGACGGTCGCTTCATATCCTATCTTGACGAAGCTGTCGATCTCCTCACGGGTGCCGCCGAAGCCTGCGCGCCTGAGCAGGTGGGAGATGAGCTGGGTCTGACTGACGGAGGAACTGGTGACCATGGGCCGGCTCCGGCGGGCTCGCGCTCGGCATGCGGCGGGTGGTTGGCCCGGCAGCCGAGTAGCGGCGCCCTTGAGTTCGTGCACTGAATCAGGGTGGCCGGATTATAAGGGAGAGAGCCGGCGCTTGAAGCGGCACGCGCACGCGAGGCTTCTGACCTATCTAGAACCACTCGGAATCGAACACCAGCTTGCCGGAAGTCCACCAGTCGTCCGGACCTGCCTCCGGCACCTTCTGCTGATAGGTCATCATCAGGTCGTTCCACTCTTCGGCCCGCGGCGCCTTTTCCGTATAGCCCTGGAAATCCCGCGCAGGATCGAAGTCGTCCGGCGCGGTGTAGTACATGAAGAGGTGGTTTCCTACGCGGAAGATCTCCATTCGCTCAATGCCGATGCCCTTCAGAGCCTCGATCACTTCGGGCCAGACATTGCGGTGGTACTCCTCGTACTTCTCGATGATCTCGGGGTCGTTCTTCAGGTCAAGAACCTGCGCAAAGCTCTTCATGTTTTTCTCCCGTTGGGTGAGAGGTGGACAGCGCGGATGGCTTGAGATCGCTATCTTACTGGCGGCACGATAAGCCGTCTTGCCAGACGCTGTATAACCTTTGCGCACAGTGAACTGTCCACCATGCCGCACTTCTGGCTTGCAGCAAGCTGCCATCCGCACTGTCCACCTCTCACCCAACGGAAAAAAGAAACAGGAGAAAGAAATGAAACGAGTTGGATTTCAGATGAAGGTCAGGCAAGAGGTCATTCCCGAATATAAGGAGTGGCATCGGAAGGTCTGGCCAGAGATGCTCGACGCCCTCCGCAGGCACGGCTGGGGCAACTACTCGCTATTCATGCGACCTGACGGCCTGATGTTCGGCTACGTCGAGGTTGCCGATTCGTTCCAGGCGTCGCTCGATGGCATGGCTGGAGAGGAGATCAACACGAAGTGGCAGGAGCTAATGGCTCCGTACTTCGAGATTCCAGAAGGCTCATTCGCAGATCAGAACATGATCGAACTCGAAGAGGTCTTTCACCTGGATTAGGCCACCCTACTCGCCCGCCCATTGCTCTATGTGCGGAAGCATCTTCTGCATCGCCGCGCCCCTGTGACTCACCGCGTCCTTCTCTTCGCCTGAAAGCTCTGCGGTCGTCTTCGCATGCGACGCCAGCCAGAACACCGGGTCATAGCCAAAACCGTTCTCTCCAATGGGCTGATGCGCTATCGCGCCTTCAACAGCGCCCTCTTCGACTATCACTCCGCCCGGCACGCCCGGCCCTGCCAGCGCAAGAACCGCCCTGAACCGGGCCGTGCGCTTCCATCCGCGAACATCTATCAGCTCACCCAGCAGCTTCTGAACCCGCTGCTCGTCACTCAGGTCCGGTCCGCCGTAGCGGGCAGACAGCACACCCGGCCGGCCATCCAGCACATCGACCTCAAGCCCTGAGTCATCGGCGAGAACGACTTCGCCCGTCAGCTTCGAATAGCCCTCGGCCTTCAGGCGGGCGTTAGCCTCGAAAGTTGATCCGGTTTCATCTACAGTCTCGGAAACATCGGTCTCGTCGAGTCCCACCAGCTCGACACCTGTGGAGCCCAGAAGCCGCCTAAACTCTCGAATCTTTCCTGCATTCCGCGTCGCTAGTATCAAACGTTTACGCATTTCGTTTTTCTCGCCACCTGAAATCTGCCTGCATGAACGACCCTGAAGGCTCGCTCTCCGTTCGCTGAAACCGTTGCGTGTGAGTATGGCAGGATGCTATCCTCACCGGCGCTTGAGAAAAAGTGCACAAATCGGATGTGCCCCCGCGGGCCACGATCAATCCGACTATAGCCAGGCTGTCCGCAGACTAGATGTTTCATAACCTCCTGCCCCGTCTTTCGCGTCGCAAACTGCTCCTGTTTCTTATACCTGCGGCAGCCGCGTTCATTGCCGGTTGCGCATCAAACAACCCGCAGGACACTTTCGACACTGCCGGACCGGTCGCCGAACAACAGGCGGACCTCTTCAAGTTCATCTTCTGGATCGCGGTAGTCGTCTTCATCATCGTCGAAGGCGGAATCATCTGGATCACGCTCAAGTACCGCAGCCGCAGCGACTCTGATGAGATGCCGGTGCAGACGCACGGCAACACCAAGCTTGAGCTCACCTGGACCTTTATCCCAACGCTCATCATCATCGCTATCGCCATCCCCACCGTGATCGCCATCTGGGACCTTGCAGAGGCTCCGGCAGACGAACCTTCGATGACTGTCGAGGCGATCGGGCACCAGTGGTGGTTCGAATTCAGGTATCCGGAAGAAGAGGTCGTGACGGCCAACGAGCTTCGTGTTCCGGTTGGCAAGAACGTCATCGTCAAGCTCGAATCGCAGGATGTGATCCACTCTTTCTGGGTGCCGAAGCTCTTCGGCAAGGTGGACATGGTCCCCAATCGGGATAACGAGCTCTGGTTCAGGGCTGATGAGCCGGGTGTCTTCTACGGGCAGTGTGCCGAGTTCTGCGGCGTCGCCCACGGCCTTATGCGCTTCCGCGTGATCGCGGAGCCGGCAGAGGACTACGAGGCATGGGTCGCCGGTATGCAGCGTCCACCAGCCGCACCAACGGGCGCGGCTGTTGACGGCCAGAGGCTGTTCGGACAGCACTGCAGCTCCTGCCACACGATCGATAGCTACCGCGAGGGTGCGTACACCAGCGAGATTTCATTGCAGGACGGCCGCTGGCAGGGCTGGCTCGCCGATATCGAGAACGCATCTATCGTTTCAGCTCCAAACCTGACTCACTTCGGCACGCGGCTGACGATCGGAGCAGGCATTCGTGACCTGGACAGGCAAACGCTTGTCGAATGGATCGAGGACCCGGGCAACCTGAAGCCTGAGACTCGCATGGAAGAGCACGCCCTGGTCTACAAGGGTGGGAAGGCGAACCTGACGAACGACGAGATCGGCGCCATAGCCGACTTCCTGCTCTCGCTCCGGCCTGTATCTGCAGATGCTGAGCCCACACCGACTCCAGTAGTTAGTGGCGATCCTGTGGAGGTGGGCCAGGCAGTATTCGTATCGAACTGCGCTTCCTGCCACAGCACCGGATCTGATTCGATTGTTGGACCAGGGCTCGCCGGTATCGCTGGTCGAGCTCCTGGCGGCAATGCAGACTCCTACATCAAGGAGTCAATCGTTGAGCCTGGTGCGATTATCGCAGACGGATACCAGAACATAATGCCTTCGAGCTTCGGCTCGAGCCTTTCCACTGAACAGATCGCAGGCCTCGTGGCCTACTTGAAGACGCTCAACTAGCGGAGATATCTGTGACGACGACCACGCTGTCTATACCGCGAATATGGGACCGGCCGAAGAGCGAGCACGGCATCTGGAGCTGGATCGGCACGGTTGATCACAAGCGCATCGGCACGCTTTACCTGATCACGTCCTTCATCTGGCTGCTGATCGGCGGCCTGGAGGCGCTGCTGATTCGCCTGCAGCTGGCGACAGCAGACAGCACTCTGATCGGCGCAGAGACCTTCAACCAGCTGTTCACGATGCACGGCACCACGATGGTCTTCCTCGTGGTCATGCCACTTAGCGCGGCGTTCTTTAACTGGCTTGTCCCACTACAGATCGGCGCACGTGACGTGGCCTTCCCGCGCATGAACGCGCTCAGCTACTGGCTGTTCCTGTTCGGCAGCATCCTGCTAAACGTCGGCTGGTTCACCGGAGATTCGCCGAACGGCGGATGGTTCGGCTACGCCCCGAACTCCGGAATCACATTCAACGCCGGCTCGGGTATGACCTTCTGGGCGATTGGCCTCAGCATCCTTGGAGTCGCATCCATCGCCGCCGGTCTGAACTTCACCGTCACCATCTTCAACATGCGTGCGCCGGGCATGAGCCTGTTCAAGATGCCGGTCTTTACCTGGATGACGCTCATCACCTCCATCCTGCTGGTGCTCGCCATTCCGGTTATCGGTGTGGCCCTGATCCAGATCGGTGTCGACCGCCTCTACGGCACCAACTTCTACAACTCCCTCGCAGGCGCCGACCCGGTCCTGTGGCAGCACATGTTCTGGCTATTCGGCCATCCCGAGGTCTATATCCTGATTCTCCCCGCGATGGGAATCGTCTCTGAAGTGCTTCCGACGTTCTCACGCAAGCCGCTCTTCGGCTACGAGTTCGTCATATATTCAGGCATCGGCATCGCCTTCCTCGGCTGGTTCGTGTGGGCGCACCACATGTTCACGGTTGGCCTTGGACCTGCAGCCACATCCGCCTTCGCCATATCGACCATGGCGATCGCCATTCCCACAGGAGTCAAGATCCTGAACTGGATGGCGACGATGGTCCGCGGCTCCATCAAACTGACCGTTCCGATGCTGTTCTCGATCTCATTCATCGCCATGTTCACGATCGGCGGACTCAGCGGAGTTATGCACGCCTCTGCGCCGAGCGATGCGCAGCAGCAAGACACGTACTTCGTCGTTGCCCACTTCCACTACGTGCTGTTCGGAGGCGCCATGATGGCGATCTTCAGCGGCATGTACTTCTGGTGGCCGAAGATGAACGGCTACATGCTCAACGAGAAGATTGGATACGGCGTCTGGTTCCTGCTCCTCCTGGGCTTCAATCTCCAGTTCGCTCCGATGCATTGGCTCGGAATGGACGGCATGCCTCGCAGAATCTTCACTTACTCCTCTGATCAGGGCTGGGAGAGCCTCAACCTCCTCGCATCCATCGGTGGATTCGTGATCGCACTCGGAATGCTGCTCTTCATCTACAACATCTGGTACAGCCGCAGGCCTGCCAACCGGGTTGAGGCTGGAAACGACCCGTGGGACGCTCGCACGCTCGAGTGGTCGATATCTTCGCCTCCGCCTCACTACAACTTCGCAGAGATCCCTCAGGTGGAGTACCGGGACGACTTCTGGTACCAGAAGTACCCTGAGCTGCTTGAGCACGAGGACGGGCACCCGGCCCCTTCAGGCGCACAGGACGATGCTGAGGCAGCGGAGTCTCATGAAGAAGACGGTCACGATGGCCACGGCGGGCATGGCATTCACCTGCCTGACATGTCCTACTACCCGATCATGGCTGCTGCCGGAACGACGATCGGCATGGGTGGACTCATGGCCGGATACTGGGTGATCATCGTCGGTGGAATCCTCGGTCTATGGGGAATCATCGGCTGGTCGCTCGAGCCTGTGAACGACCCTGACCCGGAAGCAGAACACTAACCACGATTTGCTGACAACGCGAAACGCTTGATCGACTGGAACGGCTAACTTGGCGCAGGAAGCAATAACCGAATACCACGGCGAGGTTCATGACCCGACGTACAACACGTCGACAGGACTGAGCAATCGCAAGCTCCTGATGTGGGCGTTCCTGGCATCCGATGTGATGTTCTTCGGAACGTTCATCGCCACGTACCTCATCTACCGGAACCGGAGCCTTGTCGGCCCGTACCCGGAAAACGTCCTGGACATCCCGATCACGACGATCTCAACGTTCGTCCTGCTCATGTCATCGCTGGCCATGGTGCTGGCGCTTCACTACACGCGTGAAGATTCCAAGGGACCGGCGCGATTCTGGATTGCGGCGACCGCAGCGCTGGGTGGCGTCTTCCTGATATTCCAGGTGGTTGAGTTCCAGACCTTCGTGAATGAAGGACTGACACCGCGCACCAATATCTTCGGCACCACATTCTTCATCCTCACGGGCTTCCATGGAGCTCACGTCACCGTCGGTGTCATCTGGCTGCTGTTCATGCTCTTTGGCCACTTCAAGGGAACGCTGCGCTCAGATAACGCACTGGACCTTGAGATAGCAGGCCTCTACTGGCACTTCGTTGACATCGTCTGGATCGTGATCTTCACGGTTGTGTATCTCGTTACCGCAAATGACGGCGCACCACCTGGAGCGCCACCGTTCATCCATCACGGATAGCAAGACCGCGCACATCAGGCTGACCAACTAGAGAACCCGACGCATGGCAGACGAAAACCAGAAACAGAGCATGCTCACCCACGATGGCAAGGGCTGGTGGAACCTGCCGAAGACCCACCAGGAAGACCCTGACCCGCAGCGTGAAGGGCCGATTGGCGATCCATGGTTCAAGCAGGCGTGGGACTTCCTGACCTACGCAGGAGTCTCACACGCGTCTGTTCGCGGATACCTGGTTATCGCCGTCATACTCTCCATCTTCACCTTCCTTGAGTGGCGTCTGTTCACCATCGAGGCATTCGGAGCGTCGGGGCGTAACGCCATCATGCTGGCCCTGTCGGTGGTCAAGTTCATACTCGTCGTCGCCTTCTTCATGCACCTGCGATTCGAGCGCAAGTACTACGCATGGATCTTCACCGCGGCGATGTTCCTGGGAATCGGCGTATTCCTCGCCTTGCTGCTCCTGCAGAGGCACCACGGCACCGGAGTCTAGGCCCGCTCCAACGCGCAATCGCAGTTTTTCCTGTGCCTGTGACCGCCAGGGCAGCGTATCCGCGCGTACCATTGGTGTGCACGCATCAGATCCCACCGCGGAACGCTTCACGGAGGCTCGTCTCGAATGCCGGATGAAAGCACCGATGCGCAGGTGTCTGCCGCCGCTGACTCGTTCGGAGATCTCATCAGCAGATGGGATGTTGTCGACGCCGCTGCCATCTTCGTGCTGATAGCCGCCGCTGTCTTCATCTTTGGCTCTGTCCGCCTCCGGGCACGCTCCAGGGCCGCAGCGTTCGATATGAAGCGGCTCTACGCCGGAATAGCGGGATTCGCATCTCTCTTTATCGCTCTCGCCGGACCTTTCGACGCATTCGCGCCCGAGGTGTTCTGGCTGCACATGATCCAGCACCTGATCATCTCGATGATCAGCGCTCCGCTACTGCTGCTCGCCACGCCCATGCCTGCCTACCTGTGGGCGATGCCTGAGACGGTCAGGATCGGAGCAGGCGAGTTACTGAGAGAGCAGGGCCGGGTCCGCCGAACGCTCAGCTGGCTCATCGATCCACGTGTAACCGTCCCTCTCTTCATCGGCACTCTGTACGCATGGCACGCACCTCTCCTGTTCAAGGCGGCACTGGACAGCACGTACTTCCACTACCTGCAGCACTTCACGTTCTTCGCATCGGCAGCACTGTTCTGGTGGCCAATCATCGGACCCGCGCCCGTGCGATCGAAGCTCTCGTACCCGCAACGCCTCATCTACCTGCTGGTGGTAGTCACCCCAACGGCTGTGCTCGCATCGATCATCACGATGACGCGCAGCGTGATCTATGAGAACTATCTCTCAGCGCCAATGCACTGGGGCTTCACCGCTCTTGAAGATCAGACGATGGCCGGGCTGATCCTGTGGATTCCGGGCAACGCACTCTACCTAGCCGCGCTCACCGCCATCTTCTTCACATGGGCGTCCAGGGAATCGAAGGCAGCCGTGACTGCAAATCCCCGTCCGCGTCCTCGCAGAAGAGGCCCGCGCCCACAACGCGGCGGCACACTGCAAGGCCCACCCGGACAGTGAGCAGCCATGCCCAACGGTCAAAACCGCAGCGAACAGGCCGACTTCGAATCTGAAGTTCTCGCCTTTGTCGCGGTTGCCGGAGATCAAGCCGGCTGCACGCTGATTCTGCACGCCTTCCCTGATGAAGAGCGCATACCAGCCTTCGAAGCCCTGCAGGGCTTGCTCAGCAATGGGCTTCTAGAGGAGACAGACGACGGCAGTTTGCGTTTCGCCTCAGACCAAGCGCGCGGTGACCTAGCCAGTCGCCTTAGCGCCGCAGACCGTGCAAGGCAGCATCTGGCCGTTGCGAATGCGATCCTGGCAAGAGACGGCGAAGCTGATGACGAGGCGACTATCGCTGCTGTCTCTCACTTCATCGGCGCGGTGCCACTTATCGAGCCGTCTGACGCTGCAGCCCGATGTCTGGCTGCGGGAGAGATTCTTTATCGTCGAGGCGAGCACAAAGCCGCTGGCGATCTGCTTGAAAGTGGACTCGATCTGATCGGAAGGGGAAGAGCAACCGTACTGCAGGCACGACTCCTGACGATGCTCGGCAAGGTTCAACTGGCAACGATTGAGGTCTGGGGCAGCAAACCGGTTGCCAGAACACTCGAAAGCGCAATGCTCGCTCATGCCGAGACAGGAAACATGGACGCGGCGTTGCATGTAGCGGGCTTGCCTTTGCCAGCGACACACGGGCGAGACACGACCGTTCGCTTCCTGGAGTCGGCGGCTGGCCTCGCAGAGGAGCATCCTGAGCACGCAGCATTGATCAAGACTCGCCTCGCCCGCGCCTACCTGCTAGAGCGGGCAGACTCCACATCAGCTGTCAGAACCATAGATCAGGCGATCAGGCACGCTGAGGTCATTGGGCGAGAAGATCTGAATCTGCGAGCGCTCGCAGCGCGAGCGTTCATCATGTTCTACGCCAACGAGCCAGAGGCAGCTGAGCGAGACGTTCAGATCGTGCTCCAGGCATCGACATCCGACCCCGAGCGCCTGGCCGAACTCGATGCGTGCGAAACGGCTGTCAACCTGTGCCTGTTGAGTGGCGATCTCGAAAGAATGTACGAGATCGGTACTCGCCTGGTCGCTGCGGGGGAGTGGACGCAGAACCCTCAGCACACCGCACTGGGCGAGATGGTGCGCGGCAGAACGAAATTCTCTTCAGGCGATCTTGATCTGGCGACCGTCCACCTTGAGGAGTCATACCGCCTGCAGCCTCGATGGCTGATTCCGATATCTCTCCTGGCTCAGCTCTCGTACTTGCGAGGCGATGCCGAACGATTCGAGCACTGGATGGGCAAACTTAACGCGCTGAAGCTTCCCGAGAAGGAACCCGGCCGCGTAGCTATCGGGTTCTCTCCTGCAGCGGTGTGGTGCAGGCAGCTCATCGACCTCGGAGAGCTGACCGGAAATCCTGAACTGATCGACCGTGCGCGCCTTATCGTTGAGTCACCCGCTCTCGGCACGGGCGCACCCTTCTCACAGATGGCGGCGATGGAACCCGCGGCGAAGCTTGCGATCATCGATAGCGATGAAAGAACCATCACCGCATTCGATCATGAGTTCCGCGATCTGTACGGCGACAACCCTCCGTGGATCTTCATCAGCACCGTTGCCCTGACCACATTCCATGCGGGTGACCGCGAACGAGCTAGAACAATGCTCAAGAAGGGCGTCAGGTTCGGTCAGCGAAACAAGATCTGGCTATGGACGCTCGATATCGCCGAAACGTTGCTCGGGATCTCTGGTGGAAATAGAGCCAAGCCTTCAAACGCATCCATTGCCCTGGCGAACTGGGCAGCAAATCTTGCCGAGGAACACGGCATACTCAACGGCATTGATCGGATCAAAGAGACGCTGAAGCGCCACCCGCGGAGTCAGTTCGGTGGGAGTCCGGAATCCGGCCTTACTCCGCGCCAGCAAGAAGTGATCGCATTGATGTCGCAGGGAATGACGAACAAGCAGATCGGCACCGAGCTTTATACCCACCCTTACACGATCGACACGCACGTCAGGAACATCTTCCTGAAGCTAGGAGCAAACAGCCGCGCTGAGGCTGTCAGGAAGTGGACCGAGGCAAATCGCTAGTGATCCACCGGCTGCTGCGATCATCGTCGAACTTTCCCGCGAACGCGTGATCCAGCGGACTCTCTCACCATCCACTCTCTCCAGTCAGGGCTCTAGCTGGGCCTCACAAACACACTGGTAAGGAGACTGGAAGAGATGACCATCAATCGGCGCGTCATGGCCCTCGGGCTCCTCGCCGCCATCGTCATCAGCGTATTTGCCGTCCGTGGAGAGGTGACTGCCCGTGATGCCCACGCAGACTCGAACCAACGCTTCGGAGGTTTCATCTGCAATCCGTCCGGCACGTGGGTTGGCAACTCTGCTTCGGGAAACCCGGAAGCTCCGCCGTTGACATACACAGAGCAGTTCTCACCAATCGATCTACGAACGATGAACTACAGGATCGAGTTCAAGAATGTCGATGCCACGTGGGCGCACCCGCTCCTGGCAGAAACAGACACCTGGATAGGCATGGAAGGGACCGCACGAATCGGACGGTCTGACCGCGACTCCGAAGGCCGCAGAATCAGAAAATGGGATGTCTCTGCTATCGGCTATGGCATCAAGGAAGCTGATGATGCCCGAGGCGAAATCCAGCACATCACGACAATGATCGGCGCGATGTGGACGGATGGCTGCAACGCCAAAGACGCGGCAACCGTGCTGCGGGTGTACGACTACACGGCCGATGAAGACTCAGACGGTGTGCCCGACGTGGACAAGAACCTGGACGGGATTCCGGACGAGGACGCAGTACCAATCATCCAGGCTCCTCCGCCAGAGGCGCCGATCGAGGCCATACCGTTCCCTGCATCGAAGCGTGTTCGACTCGGCCTGCCCAACTAAGCCGCAGTCATGCAAAGGCCCCGGGTTACAGGTCACCCGGGGCCTTTAGTTCCGCAATTCGTTTAGCGAACCATTCATCTCTAGCAAACGAACTAGAAGTGGATCGCCTCGCCGGTCACCTGTGCTCCGGCCTCCTTGATCGCCTCAGAGAGCGTCGGATGAGCGTGCGTGAGGCGATGCAGCTCCAGGTTCGTGCCTTCGAGATACTTCAGCATGCCGATCTCGGCGATCAGCTCAGTCGCCTCCGGACCAATCACGTGAGCGCCGACCACTTCGCCAGTGTCGGCATCCGTGATGATCTTGGCGAAGCCGTCTGAATCGCCAATAGCGACCGACTTGCCAGCCACAGCGAACGGCACCTTGCCAACCTGGATGTTGATGCCCTGCTCTTTTGCCTGCGCCTCTGTGAGGCCGATAGATGCGATCTGCGGGTTGCAGTATGTGCAGCGAGGCATGGACATGTAGTCCTCGATCGGCTCCGTCTCGTGCCCGGCTATCGTCTCTGCAGCCACGACGCCCTGGTCGAACGCCACGTGCGCCAGAGCGAGCTTGCCGTTCACATCGCCGACAGCGTAGACGCCGCCGACATTGGTGCGCATGTTGCCGTCGACCTCGATGAAGCCGGCATCGCTT
>JANQIZ010000241.1 GCA_028281895.1 Dehalococcoidia bacterium | reverse complement strand
TCGCAGCGTCCGCCCTTCACATTGAACGAGAAGCGTCCCGGCTTGTATCCGCGTGCTCTCGCCTCCGGCATAGTCGCAAACAGCTCGCGAATCGGGGCGAAGACACCTGTATAGGTCGCCGGGTTCGAGCGAGGCGTGCGTCCGATCGGTGATTGATCGATATCGATCACCTTGTCGATATGCTCGAGCCCAAGCACATCGTCGTGCGCGCCTGGCCTGTCCTTTGCCCTGTAGAAGTGCTGTGCAAGCTTCTTCGAGATGATCTCGTTCACCAGCGTCGACTTGCCGGAGCCTGATACGCCGGTCACGCACACCAGCGATCCCAGCGGAACCGAGATCGAGACGTCTTTCAGGTTGTTCTCTCTCGCGCCGGTCACAGAAATGGACTTGCCATTGCCGGGCCTTCGCTCATCAGGGACAGAGATGCTCTTGCGCCCGGAGAGGTAAGAGCCTGTGACCGATTGCTCACTGGCTTCAATCTCGGTTATCGGCCCCTGTGCGATCACATGCCCGCCGTGCTCTCCAGCGCCCGGCCCGAGGTCGATGATGTGGTCAGACGCGCGCATCACTGCCTCATCGTGCTCGACGATCAGCACGGTGTTGCCAACGTCCCGCAGACGCTTGAGGGTCTCGATCAGCCGGTCGTTGTCCGCAGGATGCAGGCCGACCGACGGCTCGTCACATACATAGAGGACGCCCATGAGGCCGGAGCCGATCTGCGTGGCAAGCCTGATGCGCTGGCCTTCACCACCGGACAGCGTGCCGGCAGAACGATCCAGCGTCAGGTAGTCGAGTCCCACTCGTTCAAGGAAGCCCATCCGCGCCTCGATCTCCTTCATGATCTGCTCAGCGATGGCCGACTCTCGCTCGTTTAGCGGCTCAACCGCGGGCTCTGGCTCCGGCCGGTCTGCTGACTTTGGCCACACACTGGTCTTGCACGTCTCAACCCACTGCAGCGCCTTCTCTACAGACTGCCGCGTCACATCCATGATGCTCATCCCGAGCACCGTCACGGCAATCACCTCGGGCTTGAGACGATCGCCATTACAGGTGGCGCAGGGCCGCTGCGACATGTACCTGGCGATGTCGTCCCTGACCGATTCTGACTCGGTCTGCTGGTGCCTGCGCTCCATCGACGGGATCACTCCATCGAAAGCGGTCGACCAGCGGTAGACACGGCCTTTCTGTGTGGTGTGGGCAACTGGAACCTTCTTGCCGCCGCTGCCGTACAGGATGACTTTCAGGTGCTCTGGGTCCATGTCACGTACAGGCGTGTCCATCGAGAAGCCGTAGTGCTCAGACACGGACTCAAGCATCGAGGCGTACCAGGGAGAGTTGGCTCCCGCACTCACCCACGGAACGATTGCTCCGCCGGAAAGGCTGAGCGACTTGTCCTGGATGACGAGATCGGGGTCAACCTCGAGCCTGAATCCAAGGCCGGTACATGTTGGGCAGGCTCCGTACGGCGTATTGAAAGAGAAGTTGCGCGGCTCAAGCTCTGCTATCGATATGTCGCAGTGAACGCAGGCGAACTTCTCGGAGTAGACGATGTCGCGGTCGTCCTCGCCGTCGCGCCCGAGCACCGTCACAAGCATCGTCCCGCCAGCGAGTCGCAACGCAGTCTCGACAGATTCGGTCAGACGGCCAGTCTCCGTGTCAGGGCGCACGATCAGACGGTCGACAACGACCTGGATATCGTGCCAGCGGTTCTTGTGAAGCTTGATCTCATCGGCAAGATCGC
>JANQIZ010000184.1 GCA_028281895.1 Dehalococcoidia bacterium | reverse complement strand
CATCAGCTCACGAACGGATGAGAACTTGCCGACTCCTTCGTCACGGTACTCAGGGACGAAGCTGTTGATCTTCTCTGGTGCAAGGTTTTCGGGATACGGATCGACGAGAGCGGTGAGGCTGACCACTTCGTCGCTCTGGAGCTCAACGAGGGAGCGAACGTGCTGAAGGCCGCGCTGGCCGATTCCAATTACTCCAACGCGAAGAGGTCCGGGCATTTTCTTTTTACCTTTCGGGGGCGGGCTAGATGGACTGGGAAGAGGACTCAGGGACAGGCAGCGGAGTTTACACCTGTGCTGACCGAATGCCGCGTGATTCTCTCTTCCCTATCCCGGATCGGGAGAGGGTCAGGGTGTGGGTCGCTTCGTCTTACACGGCCAACTTGATCTCTTAAGACGCAACCCACCCTCTGACTCCCTCCCTCAACAGGGAGGGAGAATGTTCGTCATTCTGAACTTGATTCAGAATCTCTCGGTGACTGTAGAAGCAAGGTCAGATCCCTCACGTACGTTCGGGATGACAAACTCCCACCCTCTTCTTTCCTCTTCCCATATGGGAAGGAGAATCACCATCGCTTATCCGCCGTACAATCTCGCGTACTGATCTCAGTCACCCGTATCGCAGAGCAAACCCCATGAAAGTCACCGCCGTCCGAGTCCTCTCCGCTGACCGGTTCAACTACGTCAAGGTGGAAACCGACGAGGGCCTGCATGGCGTCGGTGAGTTACATCCTGCTTCTGGGACAGGCGGCACGCCGTTCCTGCCAATCGCCGGTGTGCAGTACTGCGCCGAGTACCTGGTTGGCAAAGACCCGCTGCATATCGAGAAGCACTGGCAGCACATGTTCCGCCGCTCCCTGTTCCGGGGCGGCTCAGACATCATGGCGGCGATCGGCGCGATCGACATAGCGCTGTGGGACATCAAGGGCAAGGAGGTAGACAAGCCGGTATACGAGTTGCTGGGCGGACCGACCCGGAACAAGGTTCGGCTGTATACGCATCTCGGCGGCTCAACGCCGCAGGAGCTTGCCGAAGATGCGAAGGCACGCGTCGCCGAGGGATTCACAGCGGTTCGTATCTATCCGTTTGGCGATTTCGGCAGTTCCGACTTCGAGGAAGGCCGCGGGCTTGAGAGCATGAGTTTTACGGCAATGCAGCATAATGCCGTGGAGAGAATTGGAGCTGTGCGAGACGCCGTGGGGCCGGACATCGACGTGATGATCGATGTTGTGAACCGCCTGACTCCTGCTGAGGCGATCGCGGTGGGCCGTGCGCTTGAGCCGTTCAACCTGTACTTCTTCGAAGATCCGATCGAGCCGGAGAACATGGACCAGTGGGAGTACGTTGCGGCGAATGTGCCTATGCCCCTGGCGATGGGTGAGCGGCTGTACACCGTATACCAGTTCCTGGATCTGCTGAATCACAAGGGCGCGGCGTTTGTGCGGCCTGATCTTTCGCTGGCCGGCGGAATCACGAACATCAAGAAGATCGCTGTCATCGCAGAGGCGAACTACGTGGGCGTGGTGCCGCACAATCCGCTCTCGTCAGTGCTGACTGCGGCCTGTGTGCAGCTGGACATGGCGACGCACAACATCCCGGTGCAGGAGTATCCGCACGACGACGCTTCAGGCGTGAAGGCTGATCTCGTGGATGAGCCGCTGACCCGAGAAGGCGGCTATCTGCTTCCTCCAGAGCGACCGGGCATCGGCATCGACCTGAATGAAGAGGCGTTCGGAAAATACCCGGTGAAGCTGTACGAGCGCCCCGCGCTAATCAACCCGGACGGAAGCTTGCGGGAGTACTAGCCGCAGGCGTTCCTTCAAGGCGAATAACCCACCCTCTGACTCCCTCCCTGATCAGGGAGGGAGAAACCTGTCATTCTGAACTTGATTCAGAATCTCTCGGTGACCGTACATGAACGGTCAGATCCCTCACATTCGTTCGGGATGACAAGAGGTGGCCGCCTTCAGGGTCCATCAAACCCGCGGCGGTGCTGACGCCGAAGCTGTATGCGGCAAAGAGAGGTTCTGCCCCTGCTAAGAGGGCCACTGGATCAGCTCAACCCGTACATTGTCCGGAGCCTGCACCCAGCAGAAGCGCGTGCCGTCTGGGAGTTCGTTCGGGCCGTCCAGCAGTGGAGCGCCAAGGCCGGCAAGTCTCTCGATCTCAGCATCGATGTCCTCGACATCGAATCCAAAATGCTCAAGGCCGAGCTTCACACCTGAATCGCTCTCTGGGAGAGTCTGTCCATCCAGCGGTCCTGAGATGTTCACCGGCACGCCGTTCTCGGCCCTGCATCGAATGAACCGGTCGCCGGTGTGGCGCGTCATATCGCCAACGATCTCGAAATTGAAGGTATCGACCCACCAGTTGACTGTCTTCTCGGGATCGTTCGACTTCAGGTGAATGTGATTCAGGCTGTATGACATTGTTCCCTCCCTAAATGTCTGCCTGCGCCTACTTGCGCTCGATCAGCTCGATTCGAACGTCTCCGGGAGCGGCGATGAATGCGATTCTGGTGCCTGGGCCAGTCTCTCGTGGCGGCTCCTTAATCGTTGCTCCAAGCTCTTCGAGTCGCTTGAGATCTGCTTCCATGTCATCTGAGTCGAACCCGAAATGTTCAAGACCCAGGTGAGCATCGGCATCGGCCGGTCCCAGCGTCTCACCTGTTCGAGGGCCTGAGATGTTGATCGCAAGTCCCCCTTCGGTCTCTGTCACGATGAAGCGATCCCCGACGTCACGCACAGCGTCACTCTTGATCTTGACGTTGAAGGCCTGGACGAACCAGTCTGCAGTGGATTTGGGGTCGTCGGACTTCAGGTGAATGTGGTTTACGACGTAGGGCATGAATATTCCCTTGCTGTGCTCGGCGGGCCTTGATGGAAAGGTGGGGCAAGCTGAATGTGCCTGCGCTGCCGGAGAGTATGCGCTGCTGCATCGCCAGTCAATCGGGATCGCTGATCTGCACGCTATGCCTGCGAGACGGCCTGTCTGAGTAAAGTCGAGTGTAGTCTGGACTAGCCTGTTGACGACTCACCAGAACATGCTTTTGCTCACCTTGTTCGATGACGGATGTACGATGCCGGCCCATGGAACCTTTCGATACCCGCGATCTTGCGCTGCTCACGGTGAATGCGTCCACCCGCTGGATACGCGATCGAGATGGCAGGCTGGTGCGGGAAACCGATCCTGACGAGAGTCCGGCGCCCCGATTTTGCATCCTGGGCTCTTCCAGTGGGAACCTCGCTTTCGTGAGAAACGATGTGTCCGGGATTGTCTCTCGGAAGTTGCTCGGCAGCGCCAGGAGTGAGCCTCCAATGGGAACTGCTGAATCGGTGCCTGCGAATGTTGGAATCTATCGCTTCGAGTTGAACAGGGAAGGCTCAGTCGAGAAAGAGACATCGGCTGTCTTATTCAAATTTCCTGCGAAACACTCGCCCGAGTACGCGGGTGAGATTGTCTCTTCAGGAACCGCTGCGGGTGATGCGTTCACGGATCGCATTCGCACCCACAGGATGCCGCAGGGGCTCGTTGAGCTTGGATTCAGGTCAGTAGACGATTTCTGGGAGCCCTGGAGCGTTGCGTTTCAGGATGAGCGCGTGGCCTCGATCGCGTTTACGGCGCGGACAGGGCCGGATGGCGCAGAGTGCGGCGTGGTAACTCTGCCTGCACAGCGCGGGCGAGGGCATGCAGTACGAGCCGTAGCGGCCTGGTCGGAGCATCCCGACCTGGCAGGGAAGACACTGTTCTACAGTGCTCTTAATGAGAACACGGCATCGAGAAGAGTCGCCGAAAAGCTGGGGCTTACGATCATCGGTTCGAGCTACTCGATCTTTTGAGCACAGGAGCGACCAGTCCTTGACCTATACCGTTATCGCGCGTGACTCGAAAACCGGCCAGCTGGGCATCGGAATTGCCACATATTCACTTGCTGTTGGCGCTTCCTGCCCGTTCGTGAGACCGGGAGTTGGCGCGGTGTCAACACAGGCGGCCACCTTCGCAGCACACGGCCCTCGACTGCTTGACCTGTTGGAAGAAGGGCTCGAAGCCGACAAGGCAATCGAGGTGCTTCGAAGCGAGGATGAGCACTTCGAATACAGGCAGATCGGAGTGGTAACTGCCCAGGGGCAGACGCTTGCGCACACGGGATCAATGACACGTTCATGGGCAGGAGCGATTTCGGGAGATGGCTCGCTTGTGATTGGCAATGTGCTCGCCGGTGAGCATGTGCTTGAGGCCATGGATCAGGCGCTTCACAAGCACTCCTCAGCAGGGCTGGCTGGGCGACTCATAACTGCCCTTGAGGCTGGCAGAGATGCTGGTGGACAGCGCGGTCGCGACCACAAAACCCTCCCCGAAAGGTCTGCCGCGGCCATGGTTTTTGGCATCTACCAGCACCCCGTTATCGATCTGCGAGTTGACGACCATTCGGATGCTGTTTCGGAGCTGCGAAGGATCTTTAATAGATTCGAAGTTGCAGCCCCGTACTATGATTCCCGCGCAAGCAATCCAGAGTCCACGCCGTCTCAGGATGAGTGGATGGCAGATAACGATCTCGAGTAGTGAAAAAAGCGGCGATTTCTATAAACTTTTTGTTCACAACGCCCACCGCACAACCAGTAAGCCATTCGTTAGGCTAACGCCCCGTCGCCGGAAAGCACGGCCGGTGGCATTACTGTTCCCGGCGATGGAACGGACCGCTCATCCCTCGCGGCCTGTTTCCGTTCCGGTCAAGGGGTGACGAATGACCGGCAAGAAGATCGTTGTACTTGGTGGGGGTTTTGGAGGGGTTGCCGCTGCACGGGCTGCAAGGTCACTGCTCGATACCGAACACACTGTTACGGTAATTGACAGGGATCGAGTCCCTCGCCTTTGTGGTATGAACCCGCTGCTCATTGTCGGAGAGCGGGATGTCAGGAAGACCGGACGCTCGCTTGGCCAGCTTGCCAATCGCGGGATCAAATTCGTCGAAGCTGAAATAGCGTCGATCGATACCGCAGACCGCACAGTTACTACCTCCAACGGAACCTTTGACTACGACTACCTCGTGGTTGGGCTTGGCGCGTCGTATGACTGGGACGCGGTTCCCGGCTCCGAACTCGCATATTCGTTCTACAACCTCGAAACAGCCCGCCGGCTCAGGCGCAGGCTGAGCAGGTTCAAGCGCGGCCGAGTGGTCATCTCAGTGGCCGCGCCTCCTTATAAGTGCCCTCCCGCGCCATTCGAGACGGCCATGATGATCAACTGGTACTTCCGTAAGCAGGGGATCTCCAGGGAATCGGAGATAGTTGTCACGATTCCTGAGCCCGCGCCGATGGGAGTTGCCGGCCCCGCCGCATCACAGAAACTGCGCGATGACCTTGATCGCAGAGGCATCGAACTCAGGACTGGTGCGGGAGTCACCGCGGTCAATGTGGAAGCGATGGAAGCGGAATACTCCAACGGATCGACAATCGCCGCCGATGTCATCGTGACCGTGCCGGTTCATCGCGTGCCTCAGGTCGTCGCTGATTCTGGGCTTACGGACGGCAAGCCCTGGACTCCAGTGAACAACGACACCCTGGAGACCTCGATCTCAGATGTGTTTGCCATCGGTGACGTGAATGTTGTCCCGTTCGGAGACGGTATGGCTGTTCCGAAGGCTGGTGTGTTCGCAGCCGGGCAGGGCGAGAACGTGGCTCAGACCATCGTGTCCCGCATAACGGGCTCAGAGCCACCATTGCCATACGATGGTTCCGGGAACTGCTACCTTGCGTACTCGGCAACACAGTCGGCGCTGATTGGTGGCCAGTTCCTTGCCGAAGGCGGACCCGATGTGTCGCTGAAGCCGCCGTCAGCTGCCGGTATGCGGAACAAAGAGCGCTTTGAGCGCGACTGGCGCAAGTTCCGAATCTAGAAACGGAATCACATCATGATCATCGTTCGCAGGACCTACGTGCCGAAACCTGGCAATGGTGGGAAGCTGCTGCGATTGGTGCGCGAGGCCGCAGACGAGATGGCCAAAGCGGGATTCCCGCGGCCCCGGGTGCTTAAGGCATGGCATGGCGGCCACGGAACCGTTTTCACCGACCAGGAGTGGGAATCGGTCGTGCAGTACGAGGAATCCCGCGACGCTGTGCGAGGCACATCAGCGATCACCAGCGTGTTCGAGGGCATCTATCCGCTGCTCGCAGCCACTCACGACACGCAGATCCTGGAAGTGGCTGAGTAGGCAGGCATTTCTGTCATCCTGACCCCCGTCTTGTCATCCCGAACGAATGTGAGGGATCTGACCGTACTTCCACAGTCGCCAAGAGGTTCTGAATCAACCCGTTCGACTCCGCTCAGGGCAGGGACAGAGTGACAGGCCAATTCTCCCTCCCATATTGGGAGGGAGTTAGAGGGAGGGTTATTCGTTTTGGCGGTGACTTGACCACTCAAGCCGAAACGACCCTCACCCCAACCCTCTCCCGATCTTGGGAGAAGGGGGTAGCTGCGGCACTCGCAGGCCGCAGATGCACGGTCAGATCCCTCCGCTGCGGTCGGGATGACAGCAGACTTCTCCCTCCCTGCTGAGGGAGGGAGTCAGAGGGTGGGTCGAGTTCGTCATGCTGAACTTG
>JANQIZ010000076.1 GCA_028281895.1 Dehalococcoidia bacterium | reverse complement strand
CACAGGCAAGCTACATGAACCCGAGTTACTTGCACTCTTCGACAAAGTCATGCACCCCGGCGTTCGTTTCGTTGATGGCGGGGCGAACATCGGCTACTGGAGCGCTATCGCCGCATCGAGGCTAAAACCAGAGGGCATCGTTGCGGTCGAACCGGCAAGTTCGACATATCGCTGGCTAGAAGCGAACAGTTTCGTTGGTTTTCGCACCGTGCGAGCGGCTTTGACGAGCCCGGAAACGAAAGAGGTGTTGATAGAGGTGAGCTCCGATCGTTCCTGGAACACGTCAGGGAAGTTGCGATCGCCGGATCCTGCATCGGTTGAGACGGTTCCCGGAACAACAGTGGACGAGCTCTGTAGCCGGTGGTCGGGCGACATCATTCTGAAGCTCGATGTAGAAGGACTAGAAGTCGAGAGTCTGAAGGGAGCAAGAGAGATTCTCAAGCAGAATTGCCTTCTCATCTACGAAGACCACGGTAGTGACCTCGATTGCTCCGCGTCAAGGTTCGTTCTCGACGAGCTTCGTTTCAACATCTATCGTCCGTCGCCCGACGGCGAATTGGTGAGGGTCCACAGCATCTCGGAGGTAGCCGCCGTGAAACAGAATCGTCGCCATGGCTATGATTTTGTTGCAATTAGGCCGAACACTCGCTTTCCTGGCTGTACTATCCGAGAGGATTCCTGAGTCCAGACTGTCAGGTGACAGCAGTACAGTTGCCGATACCCCAGGCATTGAGAGTGATCGCTGGCAGCTTCTGGCCTGCCGGAGACGCTCCAAATCACCCGCTTTCCAGAGCCTGACGAATCAATGGCAGGCGTTCGATCACCAACGGGTGTTCGGGTGCGAGCAAAGCTAGCTGCTCATAGAGAAGCAGAGTTTCAGCAGCGTGCTGTGCGCTTCCGAGACTGGCCAACTCCCAAGCAGCCTCAGCGAGTCGGAAGTGAGCTTCCCTGGAGAGAGGATTGACTTCATACGCCTCTTTTTCCGATGTGTACGCCCTGGCTCGCAGATCAGCCGCTTGTAATGGTGATGCGGCGTATTCTGCCGCCTCGCCGAGTACCGCACCCTTGTGATGGAGATATGACTGGTGCCTCGGGGCGAGCCTGGAGGCGAGGCCGTAGAGTTCAGCGGATGCCTCTCGATCCGACGCGCGCAACTCAAAGGCCTGCCTCGCCATAGCGTCTGCCCGAAGCGGGTTCACGTTCTGGATAAATGTGACGTATGCGACGACGACGATGGATGCCCACAGGGCGCCAATCGCGGCCACTCTGGTTGTGCCAGCCAATACGCTTGCGTTTCGGGCAGACTGGTTCGAACTGCTCTGACTCCGGGATCGATAGTGGCGTCTCCAAGTGAGGGCAGACAAGAGACCAAGACTCGTCCAGAGCACCAAGGTATCGCCCGCCTGAGGTATTCCTGACAACTGAGTAACGAACCATCCGGCTATCAACGCTCCCAGTCCTGCGGCAAATGCTGCGAGAACTGCATCGCTTTCAGATCTTGCTCGCTTTGTAAGTCTCCAGATACCGGCGGCGGCTACACCAAATACCGCCAGTCTGACGACTACACCCAGGATCCCAAGCTCCACCAGCCTATTCACGACATCGTTGTGTGCTGCACTGGTCAGCCGCGCGAGTGATTCACCGGGAGCCCGCAGTGGATAGGCAAAACGGAACATGTCCGGTCCATATCCAAATATCCATCGCAGGAATGCGGGTTGATCGCTGCCGACTGGAGGCACCGGTCGCTCCGTTGAAAGCTCCACTGATGTCGACCAGATCGTGAGTCTCGAATTGACGCTTTGCCGCCTCAATCCCCTATTCAGCTCGTCGATATTCTGGCTACTGTCGATGACTTCCGATGTATCTGACACAGCGAATTGCAGTGGATTCGACCAACTTGCAATGCTCTCTTTTGGTATCGATGTAGCGATCCCAGCTGCCAGACCAGCCACGAGTATGGCGGAACCAACGAATCGCACCGTAGAACGGTTGGTTGTGAACCAGAGAATCGCGAGCATTATGACCAAAGCAACGGTACTTCCTACCCATGGACCTCGGCTCAGCGTGATCGCCATCGCAAACATCACGATAAAGTGAACCAAGACGAAAAGCAGCCAGGTTCTTGCGCGTTGCCTCCAACGAGACACCATCAGCATCCCTATTATCGAAATAGTGGGCATCAAGGTGGTTAGGAGAGCTCCATAGAACAACGGGCTGCCAGCTGTCCCGGTAACTCGAAAGTTCCATCTGTAGATGTAGGTGCTTGAGATTCCGAATGGAGACTGCCCGAAATACTGTGCGAGTCCAATGGCGGCCGCAAAGAGTCCAGTAGCGGCAGCCGCAGCGACAAGTCGGATCGCGCCAGACCGACCATCCAGATTC
>JANQIZ010000060.1 GCA_028281895.1 Dehalococcoidia bacterium | reverse complement strand
GGGTGGCGATGAAAACGCTTGATTTGGAACGGCAGTTTTGTTCAGATTTGAGTCACTTCACCTTTAGTTCAAACCCAGGTGCAGTCATATTCATCGAATCCGCGTGCGACGCCTCGGAACAAATCGGCCTGCTGAAGCGTCTCTATATTCGAAGCCGAACAGCAGGAATCGCACGACCTGAGCGGCTAAGAGGCCCGACTAAACGGGTAAAGACGTACAGATAGCCGGTTTTGATGTCCAGTTACCGGCCTGAGGCAACCTAGAGATGATTCCTAACTTGTTTAGAAGAAAGACGATGGCCACGCTGGCTATTGGTGGCGCTCTGTCTATCGCCGCCATCGCGTGCGGAAGCGATGACAGCGGCGCGCCTGCCGCTGGCGGAAGTGGCTCTGATGGTGATCCTTCCAATCCAACACCGCCGCCGTCCGCAGTTCAGTCCGGCTACGACGCCGTTCGACAGGCGCTGGAGGGGAAAGGCGCAGTCGTCGTAAATGCAGGCGAAGAGGAGAGCGGTCTGCTCAACGGCCCGCTGACGAACGTTCTGGTCAATGGCGAGCAGGTTGATGTCTACGAGTTCGCGACCGCGTCGGAAGCCGATGCAGCGGCGGTTACCGTTTCGTCTGATGGCACGACCATCACAAACGGAGACACTCTGCCGATCGCCATCGACTTCCTGCACTCGCCGCACTACTTCAAGCTCGGCAACGTCATCGCTGTCTACACAGGCGGCGACGGTGATGTGATCAACCTCCTGCGCGACACCTTTGGTGAGGAGTTCGCTGGTGACACGTCACCTGTTGAGCCTGGCGAAGAGCCGAACTACGAGACGGTTCTCGAGCCTGCGCCTGTGGAGTCGGTTGAGCTGATTGAAGACCCGGACAACCCCGGATTCTTCCTGCTCAATGTAACAACAGGTCTGCCGGGCGGCTGCGCAAGGTTCCATGAATGGTCAGTTGACCAGACAGGTGAGCTTGAACTGACGTTGACGCTGCTGAACAGCGTTCCGGCGCCCGGAGAGCTCATCGCATGCACTCAGATCTACGGCTTTGCCGAGCACACCATTCCGCTCGGTTCAGCACAAGACAACCTCGATGTGTGCGAGGTGTACACCGTTCGCTGGCAGAACCACGGTGAAGACGAGTCACTCAAGTTCCAGGTGACGGCGCCCAATGTCCGGTGCGCAAACCCGGACGTGACGGATCCGAATGGGCCCATTGTGGCTCCGATCATCTCGGACCTGGACGCGCTGATCCTTGGCCTGCGTGCTGCCGGAATTGAGATCGAGATTGAGGACGGCAACGGATCGGAGCTGTTCCCCGGTGTCGAGTCGCAGGTGATCACGATCAATGGAGAGCGCATAGACCTGTTCTCGTTTGGACCTGGCGATGGAGCGCTTAGAGCTGCATCCGGAGTCTCGCCAGACGGGTTCACGGTCAACATTGGTACTGACGTGGTCGTGGCCCTGTCATGGATCTCCACGCCTCACTTCTACCTGGCAGGCAACTCGATTGTCCTGTACGTGGGAGTGAACGATGAGATCATCTCAGCGCTGGACGAGGCTGTCGGTGTCAAGTTCGCAGGACCCGGCGGTGAGCCGATAACACTGGTCCCTGACGAACCGACCGATGACAGGCCGTTCCCGCTGCCTTTGCCGCCTGAGATGGAGGTTGTTGAGGTCCCGGCCCCGATTGTGAGCGTAGGTGACG
>JANQIZ010000023.1 GCA_028281895.1 Dehalococcoidia bacterium | reverse complement strand
TCAATGCCCGCTCAAATGGCAACCTGCTTGTGATGGCACAGAAGAAAGAGAAACCTTCTTTGAAGAAGAAGTGGCACATGTTTTCTGTGCCCCATACTGACCCATTTGAAGAGCTCTAATCCCGCGAGAGCTTCCACATTGCTGCGCATGGACATGCCACGTGCTGGACTTGCCAGTGCCGTGATTCCGCTATCGCAGCGGCGACAACTCGCTGTCGGCCGCGTCGTCTCGCACGTGCTGTTCACCCCGCTCCTGAGCAAGGATGAACTGGCGTTGCCTCTCGCGATATCGCGCCCGGTCGCGGTCAGTTAGCGAGTCATGGCACTTCGGACAGCTCACTCCGAGCTCGAATAGGGGCGACTCCTGATCATCGGGTGAGACGGGCGATTGGCAGCCGTAGCAGACCTCGTACTCCCCTTCCGCAAGGCCGTGTGTAAGCGACACCCTGTCGTCGAAAACGAAGCACTCGCCTTCCCACAGGCTTTGCTCTTCAGGCACCTCTTCCAGATACTTGAGGATGCCGCCCTTGAGGTGAAAGACCTCGCTGAACCCGAGTGTTCGCATGTAGGCCGTTGCTTTTTCGCACCTGATGCCGCCTGTGCAGTACATAGCGACAGCCGGCTTCTCCTGTTCTGAGGCGAGACGATCAGCCCAGTCCGGAAAATCGCTGAACTTTGCGGTCGCCGGATTCACTGCGTTGCGAAAGCGGCCCATCTCAACTTCAAAGTCATTGCGAGTATCGATCAGCAGCACATCTTCCCGCGATATCAGATCGTTCCAGTCCTTCGCATCCACATAAGTCCCGGCTCCAGTGGCAGGATCGATGCCGCTCTTCCCCATAGCGACGATCTCGCTCTTCACCTTCACCTTCATTCGGTCGAAAGACCTTGTGCTGCTGGACGAATACTTGACCTCCAGATCGCCAAGACCATCCCAGCCGCGCAGATGGTCGATAACCGCGGCGATGTCGCCGGGCTCACCTGCGATCGTGCCGTTGATCCCTTCGTCGGCAAGGATCAGGGTTCCGCGAATTTTGTGCGCCCGGCAGAGGCTGATGAGCGGTCCTTGCTTCTGCGCAGGATCGTCGATCTTCGAGAAGTGATAAAGAGCTGCGACTGTGTAGGTCATCTGTGGGTCGGGAGAGTCGCCTTGATGGCATCTGTTACGACCGATTGGCCATGAGCCGGCTACTCGGATCTATCTCGATGCCGGTGACCGATGAATTGCGGTAGAGCAGCTTCGCCCCAGCTTCATCGGCCAACCGGCTGCTCTAGCTCGAATACTGGTCGGGGCGGCAGGATTCGAACCTGCGACCCCCCGCTCCCAAAGCGGGTGCGCTTCCACTGCGCCACGCCCCGACCGGTCAACCTTTCCATTGTAGCGATGGCGGGCGGGTTCCAACATGGCGAATTACCCGCGGATAGGGTCGAATGGCGCTGCGCTGATGGCAAGTTCCAGTCGAATAGCATCTGTGAGCTGGCTGTGGCATCTCCGTGAGAGCGCCTGAAGCACTCGCCCGCAATCTGCAGCGGCAATCTCTGCCAAATTTCGACCCTGAGAGCGTCCATTGCCATACACTCGCTTGATGGCATCAAAACAGCTCGTCGCCGATCTTCATCTTCACTCTCGATATGCACTCGCAACCAGCCCGCGTCTGAACATCGAAACGCTTGCCGAAACGGCGATCGTCAAGGGGATCGACCTGCTTGCAGCGCCGGACTTCACGCACCCTGACTGGCGGGAGGAGATGCGGTCGGACCTCGAACCTGCCGGAGACGGCGTGTTTCGACGTGCTACCAGAGGTGAAACAGCGGGCAAGGACGCATCAGAGCCGCTGTTTGTGCTCGTGACCGAGATCTCGTGCATCTGGAAACAGAGCGGCAAGTCCAGGCGAGTCCACGTGCTGCTGATGGCGCCGTCGTTCGATGTGGCCGACCGGATATCGGAAAAACTGTCGAACTACCAGGACCTCGCTGCGGACGGCAGGCCGATGATCGGGCTTTCGACCCACGATCTGTACTCTCTTGCGCTTGAGGTGGACGCTCGCTGCGTGCTGTTTCCTGCTCACGCATGGACGCCCTGGTACGGAGTCTATGGCTCGAAGTCAGGGTTCGACTCGCTTGAGGAGAGCTTTGGCGACCTGGCTCACCTTGTGCCGGCCATAGAGACCGGTCTTTCGAGCACTCCGGAGATGAACTGGACTGTTCCGGACATCGGTGACCGGGCGCTGGTGTCGTTCTCGGATGCGCACTCGCCTGCGACGATGGGCCGTGAGCTGACAGTTTTCGAGGCTGAGCCGAAGTACGAGTCGATCGCGTCGGCGCTGTTCGAGAATCGAGTCGTGGAGACCATCGAGTTTCACCCGGAGCATGGGAAGTATCACTCTAACGGCCATCGCAACTGCGATATCAGGCTTTCTCCTGAAGAGACCCCTGCAGACGGCAGATGCAAGGCATGTGGCAGACCGCTGACTCTTGGCGTGTTGCAGCGGGTGAATGAGCTCAGCAACGGCTCTGCCATCAAGACCTTCCTAAAGGATGGGCTCGTGCATACGGAACGCTCAGTCCAGGGACGCCGCGCTCCGTTCAGGCAACTGGTGCCGTTGCGAGAGCTGATTTCGCAGGCGATCGGATCAGGAGTCAATACGAAGCGCGTTGCAGCTATCTACGATGGGCTTACGAGCGGGCTGGGCACAGAGCTGAACGTGCTGATAAGAGCGAGCCACGATGAGATGGGCGGGATCGCTGATGAGCGCGTCGTTTCGGCGATCGTGGCCGTCCGGTCAGGCGAAGTCGAGGTCGATCCGGGCTTTGATGGCGTTTACGGGACGGTCAAGCCCAGGATTCAGGGGTCGCTGGTCTGATCGTGCCACATATGAGTCTGGTGGTCGCCCGGTTTGCCTGAACTGAACTGCGGCCAGACTCTGGCCCAGTACAAACATTGGGCACACTTAAGGCTTCCCCTACGCTGACTTGCCTCACCCTGCCCGCTCCTAGCATACGAACTGTTCAAATCAACGAGTCGATGCCGGGCTGGCGGTCAGAACTCCACCCGGAAAGAGCCTGAGATGCTGTTCTTCAAGTGTTGCACACACTGCAGCGGCGACCTGCTGCTAGAGGCTGATGATCTTTCAGCCGTGCTGAAGTGCCTTAGTTGCGATAGGCAGTCATCGGTGCCCGCGAACACCCACCTGTTCGAGGTCCTCTGCCAGGAACACACGTTCCAGCAGACCGAATACGGCAGCGACATCGCGCAGGCCGCTTAGCTGATCGCCCGAAAATCCGCGTCTTACGAGATCGCCGTGCTTAAATAGCCTCCAGTTTGCGTTCTGCGCACCTGGAGGCTTTTCATTTGAAGATCACGTCCGTCACCGCCGTCTATCCTCGATACAAGAACGTCGCCAGATCCTGGCGAACGAACCTGTGGCAGATAGTGGTGCGCGTCGAGACCGACCTTGGCGTCACCGGCTTTGGCTACGGCGGTGGCGGCAAGGCGGCTGTCGAGGTGGTGAACGGCCACTTCGCAGAACTGCTGGAAGGCAGAGCCCTCGATTCGACCTCGGATATCGAGGAGACCTGGGACATGCTCTATGAGGAGAGCATCCCATACGGTCGCAAGGGTGTAGCGGTGATGGCGCTCAGCGGAGTGGACCTGGCGCTGTGGGATGCGCTTGGCAAGGCCGAGAAGCGTCCGGTTGCCGGGTTGATTGGCGATGTGAAGAAGCCTCGAGTGCGCGCATACGCAACTGGCGCCGATTCCGAGTGGTATGCCGAGCTTGGCTTCACAGCGCACAAGATGCCGCATCGCTGGACAGGCTCGCCAAGTGATTACGACTCGGCGGTCGCTTCGGTCAGGAAGGCGCGGGAGCTGTTCGGTCCATCGGCAGAGGTGATGCTGGATGTGTACATGAGCTGGGACGCAGAAGTCACGGTTGAGATGGCGGGGCGGCTAAAGGAGTTCGATGTCTACTGGTTTGAAGATGTGCTGACGCCTGACGATCTCGAGGAGAACGCATCTCTGCGACCGCTGGTCAAACCAACGCTGATCGCCGGTGGTGAGCATGAGTTCACTCACTTAGGGTTCGCAGATGTTGCGAGAACGGGCGCGTATGACGTGTGGCAACCAGACATTACATGGTGCGGAGGCATCACTGCAGGGCTTCGCATCGTAGAAATGGGCAAGCGGGCTGGCGTTCAGGTCGTGCCGCACAGAGGTGGTGAGGTGTGGGGCCTGCATCTGATAGCGGCCACGGACTGCGAGGATTTTGGCGAGGTGCTGCCTGGAATGCGCAATGGCGACACCGACGATCTGTGGATCGGTGAGCCTCCTGCGCAGGATGGCGTCCTGGAGATTCGCGACGAGCCGGGCTTCGGAGTGATGCTGAACGAAGATATGCTCTAGGCCTGAGCAGGCAACGACGATGATTCCCGCCAGGCGACGGAACCACACGCAGATGTCACGAAAACAGCGAAGAAAAGAGCGCAGCAGCCGCGAGACTGCCAGGAACGAACCGGTAATCGTCGATCAGCGACCCTGGTATTTCAGGTACGGCTATCACGTTGGAGCCTGGGGCGGAGCGGCATTCGGAGTCGGCTGGTACGCCATCTTTGAAGACTGGATCGGCCTCATTATCGGGGTGATCGTTGGCCCAATGATCGGCATCCTCCTTGGCAGACAGCGCAGGCACACGTGAAGCCCGCCTGCCTGGTCAGAAATCGAACTTGAAAGGCGAGTAGAGAATGCACATCCGCCCGCTATCGCAATCAGACGCCGACGCCGTGCGTGCGCTTGACCGAGAGATTCTCGGTCCTGACCGTTCGGCGACATGGGATACCTACATCGACCGGTTCCTGGCTGTTGTCGAGATGGACGCGCTGCCCTACCCGCCCTGGGGATGCTTCGTGGCAGAGGACGAAGGAAGGCTCATTGGCTTCCTCTTCGCAGAGCGGCAGTCGACAACCTATGGCCTGCCGCCGGGCGCAAGGATCGTGGCCATTGCCGTTCATCCCGACCACAGGCATCAAGAGGTTGGATCGTCGCTGGTCAACTCGCTCATTGCTGAGTGCGAAAACGAGGGGATCGATCAGATCTTCGCCGCTTTGATGGCAGCCGACCAGCGGGACGCCCGATTCTTGAGGTCGCTCGGTTTCGATGGTGCGGCTGTGCGCGTCTTCGTGCGCCAGCTTGGCGAAGATGGCAGCAGCGGAGTCGAGCATCCGGATGAGAAGCATGCCTACGATGCGATCGTGGCAAGGGTTGCCGAGCAGCTTTCTCGCACGCAGGAGCGAGGCGGGGATGCCGTTGCGTCAGCTTTGCAGCGTGCGCAGGAGGTGACGGGCGCGGCGGGCGAGTTCACTTCCGAGCAGATCGAGCGGGCGTCGGGATATGTGCGGCGTGATCTGTTCAGCTTCTCGCAGAACATGGATCGCGCTGCGGAGCTGCGTGATGAGGTGCGGAAGCGGCTACGGCCTTCGCGTGTGCGTCACGGCTTCATGGCGCTGGCGGCCGATGTGTTCGACAGGGCCAGTTCCGGGCTTTCACGGCTGAGCGACAGGCTGGAGGCTCCCTTGAAGTTCGAGACGGGCGAGGTGACGGGGCCGGGCACGCTGACGTGTGTCGCTTGCGGGTCAGAGATGCGTTTCCGGGATTCGGGCCGCATTCCTCCATGCCCGCGCTGCCACAAGACGGAGTTCCGCAAGAGCTACTAGCGGCAGGGGTGGGGATGCTGGGTTCCTGACCCACCCTCTGACTCCCTCCCTGATCAGGGAGGGAGAAGTAGGTTGTCATCCCGACCGCAGCGGAGGGATCTGACCGTTCATGCATTGTGACAAGTGCTGCAAGTTCTTACCCCCTCTCCCAGATTGGGCGCGGGGTGGGGTGAGGATCGTTTCGTCTTGAGTGGATAGGCATTCTCTGAAGACGAATAGCCCTCCCTCTAGCTCCCTCCCAAGATGGGAGGGAGGATGTTTGTCATTCTGAACTTGATTAGAATCCCTCGGTGGCCTTGGAAGCAAGGTCAGATCCCTCCGCTGTGGTCGGGATGACAAGAAGCGGCAGCCGGGATGACAAATGGTTGTGGTCTCGTCATTCCGGACTTGATCCGGAATCTCCTTAAGCAAGTCGAAGGAGATGCTGAATCGAGTTCAGCATGACGAAGGCGCCCCACCCTCTGACTCCCTCCCTGTGAGGGAGGGAGAAGGCAGTCCCTGCACGGTTTGCAGCTATTCCCTCTCCCTACGAGGGAGAGGGTCAGGGAGTGGGTGCTCCGCAGAGTCCCGTCTACTTCAGCGCCTTCGCTATCTGCTCGCAGGCCTGCATGTAGATCGTGGCGTCCACGTTGATCGACAGGTACTGCACACCCAGGTCGATCAGCCACTTGCCCATCTCCACATCCTTGGCGTACGAGCCGACCGCCCTCCCCTGCGCACGCGCCTTCGCAGCAGCGGCCTTGAGCGACTCCTCCACCTTCGGGTTGCGGACATCGCCCGGCATTCCCAGCGACTGCGAGATGTCGTACGGCCCGAGGAACAGAACATCGATCCCATCGACAGTCATGATTTCGTCGAGGTTGTTCAGGCCGCGCTGACCCTCGATGTGCACAACGACCATCGTCTCGGCGTTCTGCCTGTCGGTGTGGCCTTCGCCCTGGTTCACGAAGTAGTCGCCGGCACGGGTGAAGATCGAGAGTCCGCGCTCGCCCATCGGCGAGTACTTCGCCGCGTGGACGACCTTGTTGGCATCGTCGATGTTGTTGATCTGTGGCACCTGCACGCCATCTGCGCCAATGTCGAGTGCGCGCAAGATGAGCCGCTCGTCGTTGTCGCCCACGCGAATGATCGCAGCAACGCCTGTTCCCTGCGCGGCGATCACAAGATCGGTCGCGGACTCCTGCGAAACGGGACCGTGCTCGGTGTCGATGATGCAGAAGTCCATCCCGGCATAGCCGAGCGTGTCCACGAGCGGCACTGAGGGGATGATTACGAATGGGCCGACGACGACTTCGCCTGCCCGGAGTCGCTGCTTGAACTGACCGATCTTTGGCATGAGTTTCTCCTGCGAGGAATGGTGGCGCGGCGCTCGTTCGTGGCGCCGTCGCTTCAGGCGTGGAAGTTTATACGTAGAGATTGACGATAGGCGCGGTGGACATGTTCCTACGGACTGATCAGCGCGGGCTATCAAGCAAGCAGCACAGGCACGAGCATCTCCTGCGGCGTCAGACCTCCGTGAGTGGACGCCATGCTGTTAAGACTGCTGCCCGGCCCTCGCGAGTTCAGGATAGCGTCATTGCGGGCAATCGCTGTTCGATCACCGAGTCGTTGCATGACTTCGGCTGATGGAGGAGCAGGGCCGAGTAGATGCAGTTCGACAAGTTCGGTGGTGTCGACAAGTAAGAACTCACTACCAAACTCTTCTGTGAAGCGCCGGTCAAACTCCCGGTCATCGCTGTCGATGAGGTGGAAGTAGGCGACCCGTGTCTCTCCCGACAGCACACACTTCATGCGGCCAGAGAGCGGATGCTCTGGTCCGAGCAGCAGGCGGACTGAGACATCGAGGTGGCCGTGGTCTGCAGTAACCACGAGACGCGTATTGCCATCGATCGCGCTCGCCAGCTGCCCCAGAGAGCCGTCGAGTCGGTGCACCTCGGTGTGCGTCTCAAGAGCATCGGCTCCATGTTCGTGCGCGGCCGTATCGACCATATTCCAGTAGAGGACAGAAGTTGTAGGTCCTGCAGCCGGTCGCAGGCGATCCAACAGGACATCGATTCCGTGCTCAATGCCGTCGTAGCCTGCGATTGGCGCCCCACCCGCCTCTGAGTGCCGCGTCGGCAGGCTATTCCGTAACTGGGATGGAAAGATGAGATGCGTGTCTCGGTGCAGCTGACCGGGGAATGGCCGCTCCAGAAAGACCTCACCTGGCTTAATGCCCAGCGATGACAGATCGGTTCCGTCGGACTCGCGCACCCATTCGTAGACTGTCACCCGCTCTCCGAGCTGCGGCAGGTGGACCCACCAGCCAGTGAAGCCATGGCTTGCGGGATAAAACCCCGTGAACAGCGAAGTCATCGCGGGTCCAGTGCTAGATGGGAATACGGTTGGGTGTTGCCAGCCAACGTGGGTGCGAGAAAACGAACTGACGGGGAGAGATTCGACGAAATTCATGCCGAAACCGTCTACGATCACGACCACGAGATGATCGGGGTCGCCAATTCGC
>JANQIZ010000018.1 GCA_028281895.1 Dehalococcoidia bacterium | reverse complement strand
GGACCTTGTTGACCCTGTATGTCCTCTCCGTGTCGGCGAAGCGGTGCTGCTCCGACATCAGCGCGTGAAGGTCTCGATCATCGACCTCGCTCTTGTTGTCGGCAAGGTCCTTGAACGCTGTGAAGACCTCTGACAGCTCCTCGTCGTTGAGACGATAGCCCAGATCGGCCAGCCTTGAGCGCAGTCCAGCGCGGCCGGACAGCTTTCCAAGCACCAGCGTCTCACCACGCCAGCCGACCGTGTTAGGCGCCATGATCTCGAAGGTGCTGTGATCCTTCAGATATCCGTCCTGGTGGATGCCTGAGGAGTGCCTGAACGCGTTTCTGCCAACGATCGCCTTGTTGTACTGCACAGGGAAGCCGAAGATGCCGGAGATCATGCGGCTGGTATTGCCGATCTCCTTCGTGTCGATGTTGGTCTTCGTCTGGTAGTGGTCCGGGCGAGTTTCGATCGCCATGATCACCTCTTCCAGCGCTGCGTTGCCCGCTCGCTCGCCGAGGCCATTTACACAGCCTTCGACCTGCCGTGCGCCGTTCTCAACGGCCGCAAGGCTGTTGGCTCCAGCCATGCCCAGGTCGTTGTGGCAGTGGACCGAGACAACAGCCTGATCGATGTTTGGCACGTTCTCGAAGATGCCCTTGATCAGCGCGCCGAACTCTTCAGGAGTGGCGTAACCGACGGTGTCAGGAATGTTCACCGTCGTGGCTCCGGCCTTGATCACAGCCTCCAGCATCGCGTAGAGGTAAACGGGATCGGTGCGAGAGGCGTCCATTGGCGAGAATTCCACGTCATCCGTGTACTGCTTCGCCTGCTTCACCGCTTCGACGGCCATGTTCATGATCGCCTCGCGGTCCTTCCTCATCTGATGCATGAGGTGGATGTCAGACGAAGATATGAACGTATGGATGCGGGAGTTCTCGACGCCTTCCAGCGCCTCACCGGCCGCCTTGATGTCAGACGGAACCGCTCGAGCCAGAGTGCAGATCGTCGGCCCCTTGACCTCTTCCCCGATCCGGCGCACCGCCTCGAAGTCGCCTGGCGAGCTGGCAGCGAACCCGGCCTCGATAACATCGACACCGAGGTCCGCTAGCTGGTGAGCGATCCGAAGCTTCTCCTCAACCGTAAGCCCTGCGCCGGCGCTCTGCTCACCGTCGCGGAGCGTCGTGTCGAAGATGATTACTCTGTCTTCGGTTTCGCTCTTCTGGACCATCTCACGCCTCCTCGTGGCGTCCTGTTTTGCGGTTCCAGTCAGGAACCAGCTCCGGGTCTATCAAGACCCGGACCGATCGCTGTTACGTCGTCGACTCAAGCCACGGCATCATGTCGCGCAGTTCCTTGCCAACGCGCTCGATGTCGTGCTCTTCGTCTGCTGTGCGCATCTGCTTGAACTTGTGCAGACCTTCATCGTTCTCGGCAATCCACTCACGAGCGAACTCGCCTGACTGAATCTGCTTCAAGACCTTGCGCATGTTGTCCTTGACCTGTTCGTCGATGACGACGGGGCCGCGGGAGTAGTCGCCGTACTCAGCCGTATCGCTCACGGAGTAGCGCATTCCGCCAAGACCGCCTTGGTAGATCAGATCAACGATCAGCTTGAGCTCGTGAAGCACCTCGAAGTAGGCAGACTCAGGCTCGTAGCCGGCCTCGGTGAGGACTTCGTAGCCCGCCTTGATCAGCGCGGTTACACCACCACAGAGAACAGCCTGCTCTCCAAAGAGATCCGTCTCGGTCTCTTCCTTGAAGGTCGTAT
>JANQIZ010000007.1 GCA_028281895.1 Dehalococcoidia bacterium | reverse complement strand
TCTGCGCTTAACGTTCCACACAGGGTCGTCAACCTGCCGGCCGTGGTCGTTCGAGAACGGAATCCCGTAGTAGCTGTCGAAGCCATGCGACGTTGGCAGGAACTCGGGCTGGTCGCCGCAGTGCCACTTGCCGACAATGCTTGTCGCATAGCCCTGGTCCTTGAGCATGCCCGCGATCGTCACCTCGTCCTGGTGCAGGCCAATGTCATCGCCAGGGAACAGGACGACATCGCCGTCGGTGAAGGCTCCGAAGCTGATCCTTGGCGGATAGCAGCCAGTCATCATCGCTCCCCGGGATGGAGAGCAGACCGGTGAGGCCATGTAGAAGTCGGTGAACCGCATCCCTTCTTCCGCGAGCCTGTCCAGCGCAGGAGTCTTGTTGACCGTCGATCCATACGAGCCAAGATCTCCGTAACCAAGGTCGTCGCAGTTGATAAGGATGATGTTCGGTTTGCTCATCAGGCCATGTTCTCCAAAAAGGAACGAGCCGGTCGCCTGATAGTGGCAACCGGCTCGTCCAGTTAGCTCTCAATCAATCGACACTGCTCACTCGTTCAGAGCCGCAATGATTCTGCCAGGCTTGATCGGGTGATCCGTGATCCGCTTGCCGATCGCATCCGTCACAGCGTTGGCTGCTGCTGGCAGCGGTGGCGCCAGAGGAACCTCTCCAACACCCCGTACACCGAACGGGTGCAGCGGGTTCGGAACCTCCACAAGGATCGTCTCGATCATCGGCAGGTCGAGCGAAGTCGGCATCCTGTAGTCCAGGAACGTATGGTTCGCCATCGAGCCATCATCCGAGATGAAGTACTCCTCGTTCAGCGCCCAGCCAACGCCCTGCGCAACGGCTCCCTGGATCTGGCCTTCGACGTATGCCGGATGAATGGCCTTGCCGACATCCTGGACAGCCGTGTAGCGAACAACGTCTGTCTTGCCGGTGTCAGGGTCGATCTCAAGATCGCAGATGTGCACTGCGTAGCCTGCGCCGGCCGCTGCGAGGTTCACCGATGCGGTGGCGCTCAACGGACCGCCAGTGTCACCGATTCTCCTTGCGAGGTCCTTGAAGCCGATGCTCAGCTCAGGGTCCGAGCCGGAGCTGAACTTGCCGGCATCGAAGTTAACGTCGCCTGTGTCTATGCCCCAGAGGATCGCTGCCCGCTCCTTCATCTTGGCGATCAGGTTGTTGGCAGCTTCCCACGCGGCATAGCCGGTAGCGTAGGTAGTTCGTGAGCCACCTGTGGTGGCCGTGAAGCCGATGCTGTCGGTGCTTGGGATGTAGGGATGAATGTCCTCTGCGGCAAGCCCGAGAACCTCAGCAGCCTGCATTGCGATCGATGCGCGAGTGCCGCCGATGTCAGCGGAACCTTCGTTCATGGCGACAGCGCCATCGTCCTGCAGCATGAGATCGACTGTGCTCTTGTTTCCGCCATTCATCCAGTAGCCGGAAGCGACTCCTCTGCCACGGACCTTGCCTGCTGGCGCATCGCCAATCGGAGAGTTCCAGTGATCGGAGTTACGCGCAGCCTCAAGCGTCTCAACCAGTCCAACGCTTCCGAGCATCACGCCATCGCCACGGCGAGTTCCCTCGACCGCCGCGTTGTCCAGCCGGAACTGGAACTTGTCCCAGCCCTTCTGATCGCAGACTTCGTCAACAACCTGCTCGATGGCAAAGGCCGCCTGCGGTGAGCCGGGCGCGCGGTACGCAGCCGACTTCGGCTTGTTGACCACGATGTCGTAGCCGTCGATCCTGCTGTTCGGGATGGTGTAGCAGGCGTGTACACAGATTCCGCCGGCTCCCACAGCTGAGCCTGGGAACGCACCGGCCTCGTACCTGAGGTCGGTGTGGACGGCTTTGATCTTGCCATCATTGCCAACACCCATCTTGATGGTGATCTTGCCACCGGGCGCAGGGCCAGAAGCTTCGAATACAGAGTTGCGGTCCATGATGATCTTGACGGGCCGGCCTCCCGACTTGCGGGAGAGTATGGCCGCCACTGGCGCGAGGTAGACCTTGGTCTTGCCGCCGAAACCGCCACCG
>JANQIZ010000379.1 GCA_028281895.1 Dehalococcoidia bacterium | reverse complement strand
AGGCCGCAAATGTCGGAGCGGTCATCGCCTCAGGTGTGACGGTCGAGGACAGTGAACGATGCGTGGAGATCGCGCATGAGCATCCATCTCTCTTCGCTGGCGTTGGCGTTCACCCAACCGACCTGACCGGCCCGCTGACGGCTGCGGATCTTTCCCAACTTGAGCGCACGGCCGCAGATGATCGAGTCGTCGTCATCAGCGAGATCGGCATCGACCACCAGGAGCACGTGCTGGCGAGACCACTCACTGGCAGTACAGGCGATAGAGATTGGCGAGACGTGCAGAGTGAGGCGTTCAGGTCGCAGATCGAGATTGCGCACCGCCAGGGCTTGCCGATCGTGTTTCATGTGCGCGAACCGAGAGACGATCCCGAGGCAGGATCAGCATGGCCCGCGGCGCTGCGCGACCTGAAGGACACATCTGCAGGTGAGATCGGCGGCGCAGCGCACTACTTCCAGGGAAACCAGGCAGCCGCTGACGCGCTCGTCGATGCCGGCCTGAAGGTCTCTTTCGGACGTCCTCTCACCCGGTTCAAGCGACTGCGCGAGATCGCACGGAGGCTGCCCATTGAGAGCATCCTCGTAGAGACCGATTCGTATCCTCAGCCTTTCAAGAAAGACCGTGGCAAGTGGACCGAGCCGAGACACCTGAAGGATGTTGCCGAGTGCCTTGCGGTTGTGAGAGGCGTATCGCTTGAGGAGATCACCGAACGCACATCGGAGAATGCGCTGGCGATGCTGAGGGATCGGCATGGCGAGGTGAGCGCCCGGCTCAAGTAGCCAACTGGACTGCACGTTGGCAAGCCGCCACAATCTAACCGGCTGCTTTCCTTGCCGCGCCGACAGCGCCGAATCCCTGGAGATGTGATGGACCCGTTCGCAAGCCGACGAAAGAGACTGCTCGACCAGATCACCGATGGCGTGGTGGTTGTCCCCGCGGGGCATCTTTCGCCTCGCAACCACGATGTCGACTTCGAGTTCCGGCAGCTCTCGCCTTTCTGGTACTTGACCGGCTTTGGCGAGCCGGACGCGATTGCGGTTCTGCGGCCGGGACATGAGAAGCCATACACGCTGTTCGTGTTGCCAAGAGATCCCAAAATGGAGACATGGACGGGACTGCGAGCAGGTGTCGATGCTGCGCAGGAGAAGTTCGGCGCAGACCAGGCGTTCCCTACGACCGATATCGATAAGGAGCTGCCGAAGCTTCTGGCTGACTACGAAAAGGTCTACTACGCCATCGGCACGGACCAGAAGCTTGATGCTCTCATCTCTGACCAGGCGGTGAAGCGTCGCAGGATGGCGCCGCGTGGCGACAAAGGACTGGCCTCGATCATCGACCCGATGCCGATCATCGACCAGTTGCGGCTGATCAAGTCGGAGGATGAGATCAAGTGCCTGCAGAAGGCCATCGACATCACTGCTGAAGGCTTTGCCGCAGCTTTCAGGACAGCCCGGCCTGGCGCATACGAGTACGAGGTCCAGGCAGAGATGGAGACGGTGTTCAGGCGAGGCGGTTCAGAGCGGAACGGATATCCGTCGATCGTCGCTTCGGGCGATCACGCCTGCATCCTGCACTACATCGAGAATCGGGATCAGATCGGCGAGAATGATCTGCTTCTGATCGATGCGGGAGCCGAGTTCGAGATGTACTCCGCCGACATCACCCGCACATGGCCGGTGAACGGCAAGTTCACGCCTGAGCAACGCGATGTTTATGCAGTCGTTCTCGAAGCCAACGAGGCAGGCATAGCGAAATCTGTGCCCGGCAACGGCGTAATGGACGTGCACGACGAGGCTTTGAGAGTGTTGACGCGGGGCTTGCTTGAGCTTGGCGCGCTGGAAGGCGAGCTTGAGAAGCTGGTCAAGGAGAGAAAGTTCCTGCCCTACTACATGCACGGAACGTCGCACTGGCTCGGACTGGATGTGCACGACTCCGGTATCTACCGGACAGGCGGGCGCGAAGGTCCCTCGATAAAGCTCGAACCCGGCATGGTGCTCACCGTGGAGCCTGGCCTCTACTTTGGCCCGTTCGCTGAGGATGCGCCCGAGCGCCTCAAGGGAATCGGGATTCGTATTGAGGACGATGTGCTGATCACCGAGGATGGGAACCGCGTGATGACCTCTGCGGTGCCGAAGGGCATTGAAGAGATCGAAGCCGCGGCGTCTG
>JANQIZ010000342.1 GCA_028281895.1 Dehalococcoidia bacterium | reverse complement strand
GGCGTTTTCAAGCGGGGAGATTTCTGCTGACTCGATATTCAGGTGGTCATCTATGTCGTCATTCTGCCGATTTCGATCGCGTCTGCGCTTACGCAACTCATCGATCGTCCTGTTATGGGCGATGCTGAACAGCCACGTGGTGAACTTGCCTTTGGCAGCGCTGTAGCTCGTTCCACGACGCCACACGCTGAGGAACACATCCTGCGTGACCTCTTCTGAGGCCACAGGATCGTTCAGGATGCGTGCGGAGAGGGCGAACACTCTGCGGCCGTATCGATCGTAGAGCTGTGCCAGCGCATCGCGATCGCCGTTGGCAATCATCTCGAGCAGGTCGAGATCCTGGATATCGCTTAGGTCTTTCGGCATCTTGCAGTCCTCGGGTCGTTGTCCGGCCTCTGGGGACTCGCTGACCGTGCATTGCATCACGCTGTCAGATCTCTGCAACGTGCATGCCGGTTGCGGTAAACAGATGTTAACTCATCCCCGCAGCGCCGTTTGTAGAGATTGTGAAGACGGGGTTGGGCTCAGTTTCCGCTTTCGGCGGCAGACTGTTTGCGGGCAAGCTGCTGCAACTGCGAGAGTGCATCCTGGGCACGCTTGACGTTGGCTCCGTCTGGCGCACGATCCAGAAACTCTGAGAGTGACTCTACAGCCCTGTCGAACTGGCCAACCTCGGCCTGAAAGCGAGCAAGGTCGCTCAGGTTGCGCCAGTTCTCGGGGTCAAGCAGTTGAATTCGCTCTGCGGCGGACAGTGCTCGCCTGTAGTCACGCCTGCGGGCATGGTTGAGCTTGAGATTGGTGAGCAGACGCCGGAGCGTAGGTCGAGGGCCAAACTCGGGGAGCAGGTACCTGTCCAGCACGGCCTTCCGGCCTTTGATCGACTTCCGGCCACGCACAGCGAGGGTCAGACACTCCTTGCGTGAGAGCAGACCGCCTCCGTGATACGGGTCGACGAAGATCTGCTCTTTGCCTGATCCGGTGGTCAGCAGGTAGTGGCCCGGCATGCCGACTCCGCGCATCTCAACGCCAGCGCGACGCGCCACTTCGCTGTAGATGACCGAAAGCGTGATTGGTATGCCCAGCCCGCGGTCCAGCACGTCATTCACGTAGCTGTTCCGGGGATCGTAGTAGTTGCCGCTGTTGCCGCGCAGCCGGGCAGATTCGAACAGGACTATGCGCACCGCATCAAGGCGGTCATAGAGATCAGGATCGCTCCGCGTCTGGCCTGTCGCCATTGAGGCCAGGTTATCGAGCCTGTCCCGGTAGGACTGGCGATCCATCTCCGGGTACTCCTCAGCCGCGATCGCCAGGCACGCATCAAAGAGGTCGATCTCTTCATCTGGACGGTCGACCGCCGCAGTGAAATCAGCTCTTGCCTGTTTGGCGTGGAGTTCCATGAGGATGATCGGAATGGACAAAAGGGGTTGACGGCTGAACGCACAGCCGAGGACTTGATCCGCATCCTAGCAATGCCCGTCTGCACCGGCAATCGATGCTGGCGGCTCCAATCATCGGCTCGCAGGCAGGCAGGTTGACAGTTGCGGCCGCCGTTGCAACACTGCACTAACGTTCGGCGTCGCCCAAGTGCTGCAAAGGCGCAGCAAGAGTGCAGATTAGACGCTGAATAACATCTGAATACGCGTTGGGGAGCTCGGTGGAGCCGGGCTGAGAGGGCGAATGCAACTTCGCCGACCCATGAACCTGAACTGGGTAATGCCAGCGGAGGAACAGCGGATCGCCTGATACCGATCAGACCGCCAGCAATTCCGCAGGCGGTCTTTCTGTTTTGCAAGCGAAAAACAATCAGAACGGAAGCGATGCTGCGATCGATCGCGGTCTGCGGGTTTCTGGTGTGACAGCCGGTTACACGTCCGACAGTGGTGCGCAGACGATTGCCGCACGCGAGATCGATCTTGCTGTGGCACCCGGCGAGTTCGCCGCGATCATCGGCCCAAGCGGATGCGGCAAGTCGACGCTGCTCAGCACAATCGCGGGAATAATCGACCCCTTCAGCGGGACGATCACTCTCGACGGCGATTCGAGCACGCCGCGGCTAGGGAGAG
>JANQIZ010000365.1 GCA_028281895.1 Dehalococcoidia bacterium | reverse complement strand
CGGCCGCACCGGCCAAGGCCGCTGGGTCTGGCGCTTGCTACTCGCTCTGATCTGTCTGCCATTGCCAATTCACCTGGTAAGTGCCCTCTGAGGCATCTTCCGCCAAGAGTGTTTTCAGATTACTAGTTTTTTTCGCTCAGACGCTCGTATGCGCTCAAGTAACGCATCTGCGTTTGCGCAACCACATCGTCTGGCAGTTCTGGCGCGGGAGGCTGCCCTGTTCCAATCCTGATCCAGCAGCCAATCCCGCAACTACTGCTTGTCATACGCTGGCGAGGCGCTTCCCGGCTTCCAGTGTCAGCGCGTCATCAACCCAGCCAGACTCGAACTTTGTGTCTGTAAGAATCATACCTTTGCTACTGGCGTGGAAGCTTGCCGCTTCGTAAACCTCTATGCTCTTTTCTTCGAGCCTTCTGTACAGTTCTGTGCCCTCAGAATAAGCAAGCGGCACGTCATACCAGTGCTCGGGCTTCCTGGACGAGCTGAACACCGCCTCACCCGGCTCCCGTTTCGAAGCCAAGGCGAGCGAAGCTGTGATCAACATGGTTGAGGTAGAAGCCGTAGTCGAACAGCGGCTCGATCTCTTCCGCAGACAGGCTCTCGGCGATGACCGAGTCTGCCTTGACCAGCTCACGGAAATCGACTTCCTCGTCCCACGACTGCATAGCGCACCGCTGAACCGCGTCGTAAGCCACTTTGCGATCGACTCCTGCCTCGACGAGCGCAAGCATCACGCGTGGCGAGAACACAAGGCCGCGGGTTAGTTCGAGGTTTCGCATCATGCGGTCAGGGAAGACAAGCATTCCGTCGATGATCCCTGTCATCAGGAACAGCATGTAGTCGACGGCAAGCGACGAGTCGGGCAGTATCACCCTCTCTGCGGATGAGTGGGAGATGTCACGCTCATGCCAGAGAGCCACGTTTTCCAGCGCGGTTAGCGAGTTCGACCTGACCACTCGCGCCAGTCCGCAGATTCGCTCAGTCAGCTCCGGATTTCGCTTGTGTGGCATGGATGAGGAGCCCTTGGTCACAAAGCCCGGTGTCCCAAACGGCTCCTGGACCTCTCCGATTTCCGTCCTCTGCAAACCCCTGATCTCGGTCGCCATCTTGTCGAGCGTGGCCGCGATCAGAGCCATCACCTGTGCGAACTCGGCATGCCTGTCGCGCTGGATCACCTGGTTGGATACCGGCGCAGGCTGCAGATCGAGCTGTTTGGCGACAAGCTCTTCGATCTCAGGCGGAACGCTGGCAAATGTGCCGACAGGACCGGAAAGCATGCAGATGGCGACACGCGGCCGTAGCTCCGCGAGGCGATCGCGGTTCCGGCGCATCTCGTCCCACCACATCGCCAGCTTCAGGCCGAAGCTCATCGGCTCAGCATGTATTCCATGGGAGCGGCCAATGCAGGGAACATCTCTGTACTCCTGCGCTCGACGCTTCAGCACATCCATCAGTCTAGACACGCCGACATCGACGATGTCCACCGCCTGTGCCATCTGCATGCTCAGGCCGGTGTCCTTCACATCGTTGGAGGTGAGTCCGTGGTGAATCCAGCGGCTCTCAGGTCCCAGCGATTCCGAGACTGCGCGAGTGAAGGAGACAATATCGTGCTTCGTCTCCTCGAAAATCCGGTCATATATCTCCCGATTGAAGCGAGCGTTCCGCAGGAGCACCATGTCCTCTGCAGGAACGACACCGAGGTCCGTCCAGGCCTGCGACGCGGCAATCTCAACCTGCAGCCACAGCTTGAAGGTGTTGTCGTCTGACCACACCTTGCTCATCTCTGGTCTTGAGTATCTTGGGATCATCTTCTCTCTGTTACCCGTGCCTCTTTCTCAAGCAGGCTCAGTGAAAAGCCTTAACGAACTTGGCCACAGGCAGGAAATCTTCAAATGGAGTCGCCGGGATGTCCTCTGTACGGCAAATGGTGAGCAGGCGGTCCCTCGCAAAGACATGGTCGGCTTTCGTAGCGGCGCAGGCATCTGCTGTGCTTCCGTCTCCAACAAACACACTCACACTCGACTGAGCAGCCTGCTCAAGAGCTTTGCACTTGCACGTAGCCCAGTCTCCGCGGCACGGACCGTCCACATCAGGATCGAAAGGATAATCGTATCTCAATCCATGGCTATCGTCGGCCCGCGGAGACGCGCTGCCACAGACAACGTCAATGTGCCCGATTCCATGCCTCTCCAGAACCGGCTGGATGTAGAAGTCAAGGCCTGCCGAT
>JANQIZ010000357.1 GCA_028281895.1 Dehalococcoidia bacterium | reverse complement strand
GATTCGGCGTCCTCGGTCCCGAGCCCTTCAACCAGTGCTTTCAGTCGATCAAGATTTTCCTCAATGCGCCTCTGCACTGACCGGCCGCTTATCACTACGAATAGCTTGAACCAGCGCTTGTAGTCCAGTTGAGCCAGCTGGCGAATGGTTGTCACGCCACCGGCCTCGAAGAGGTGAAAGCGTGTCGTCATGATGAAGCCTGCAGACTCGATGCGCATCGAGACCGACTCGTCTGGTCTGAATCCGATGATTTCAGGGTCTGCATCCGGCAGCGGGCCATCGAGCTGCCTGTGGTCCACAGCACGCATTCCCAGCTTCAACTCGCCGTCGCCGCCAATCAGTGAGCCGGGTGACAGACCACCGACCCATTCCGAAAGCAGGTGCGGCGTCGCAATGTACCGATAGACATCGGCCAGCGGCGCCTCAACCTGGACTATGGCGATGGATGTTGGCAAGTGAGTGGACGCCCTGGCTGATCGGTGGCGGAGACGCTGAGTCGTGCGCGCTTCGTCGATGGGTTGTGGTGAAGTTCATCTGATAGGTTACGTGGCCGCTGTTGAAGTGAAGTGTGCCCTGGGTGGTGCTCTGCGATGCGCCGCCTGCCGGAGACGACTATGCGCCCAATCAACGAAGTAGCTGCCGATCTTGGACTGAATGTGGACCGCCTGGAGCCGTACGGTCACGACAAGCTCAAGGTTCCGCTCAGCGAGTTTCCTGACTCGAACCCGTCCAGTCAGCCAGCGAAGTTGATTGTGGTTACGGCTATCACGCCGACACCGGCAGGCGAAGGGAAGTCGACAACTGCGGTTGGGCTGACGCAGGGGCTCGCGAAGATCGGCAAGAAGCCGGTTTTGACGATCCGGCAGCCGTCGCTCGGGCCTGTGTTCGGCCACAAGGGAGGCGGCACAGGCGGCGGCAAGTCGACCGTTCAGCCAGCGGTGGATATCAATCTGCATTTCACCGGCGACTTCCACGCCATCGAATCGGCCCACAACTTCCTGGCCGCCATGACTGACAACGCGGCACATCGCGGATTGATAGAGGGCTTTGGTCCTGAAGGGATCACATGGCGTCGGGTTACCGATGCTGAGGACAGAGCCCTTCGGAACGTCGTGACGGGAATCGGCGGTCGCGCTGCTGCGCCTCTGCGTGAGACCGGATTCGACATCTCATCGGCCTCGGAGATCATGGCGATCATGGCACTGGCGCATGACTACGATGACCTGCGCCTCAGGCTCAGCAGCATCGTGGTCGGCTGGACTAACGATCGCCTGCCTGTGTGCGCAAGTGAGGTCGGCGCGGTCGGCTCGATGATGGCTCTGCTGCGTGACGCGCTGAAGCCAAACATCTGCCAGACACTTGAAGGCCAGCCGGCGATTGTGCACATGGGGCCGTTCGGGAACATCGCGCACGGCTGCAGCTCCATCGTGGCGGACAAGCTTGCTGTAAACACGGGCGACTACGTCATCACCGAAGCAGGCTTCGGAGCCGATCTCGGTTTCGAGAAGTTCATGGATATCAAGGTGAGGCAGGGCGCGCCCAAGCCGTCGGCAGCGGTCGTTGTTGTGACTGTTCGGGGATTGAAGTGGCACGGCGGCCTTGAGCTCAAGGAGATGGGTTCGCCGAACGTCGAGGCTGTTCGCAAGGGCGCCGAAAACCTCAAGAACGCCATCCGCATCGTCAAGATGTACGGCCTGCCCGCCGTAGTTGCCATCAACCGGTTCCCCGACGACTCGCCCGAGGAAGTTGCTGAGGTGAAGAAGCTCGCCGCTGAATTCGGGGCATCGGGCGTCGAGGAGTCGAAGAGTTTCGCGGAGGGCGGCGACGGCATGAAGGAGCTGGCGCAGGCGGTTGTTGAGGCTTGCGATTCCGGCGAGGCGAACGTGAAGCTTCTGTATGAGAACGACGAGTCGTTCTTCGACAAGGTGGAGCGCATGGCATCGGAGCTTTACGGCGCAGCGAAGGTGCAGTGGGGACCGATGACGCGCACTACAGCCCGGCGATTCGCAGACAACGGCTGGGAGTTCCCGGTGTGCATGGCAAAGACGCACCTTTCAGTTTCGGCAGATCCAAAACTGCGAGGCGCGCCTACCGGCCACACGCTGCCTATTCGAGAGCTGCGTGTGCTGGCTGGGGCACGGCAGATCGTTGCGCTGGCCGGCGACATCATCACGCTGCCTGGACTGCCATCGAACCCGAACGCTCTGGACATCGACCTGAACGATGCAACGGGTGAGATCACCGGGATTCTGAGCACGTAGCTCAAACGACTGCCAGCGTTGTTAGCTCTCGGCATAGCTGTCTTCCATCGCTCCGGATGCCGCGATTCTTCAGCCGCCTGTACGGATCTTCCTACCGGTTCCGTGTATCGCCAGCCGCTGAACCCTTCTCGACTGTCGATTGCCACGAGTATCTGCCGTCGATAAATCAGGGCGCCGAGACCTGATTGGGACGAATGCGCAACTCCAAAGAGCGCGATGAGGTTTACACTTTCTGATGGTCAGGGGATCAACCTGGACGCACGGACCTCGCACGGTAGGGAAAAGCGGCCTTCCGGTGGAGTTGACAGTTATCAGTAGCTGTTAATCGCTGGCTGGCACAATTGAAGAGATGACGATCCGGAGATCGTCTCGGCAGTGATTATTCGCTGAGCCGGATGAGATTGGCGTGCAGGGCCTGTATCGCTACAGGTCCTTCATAGCCGCGGAAGAAGTGGGGTTCCGGTGGACAGGGGCGTTCAAGGTGCGCTCTGCCGAGAATCAGGGAGCAAATAGATGTCGTTATCAATTGAAGGAATCGCAGGGTTCAGCGGACGCAAGCCCAAAACGACGATTCTTGGCTGGGTAGTAATAGTCGTACTCTCGCTGGTGCTGACGAGCCAGCTCGCAGAGACTGCGCTGGACGGTGACGATGGCCCGACCCGGGAGCTGGAGTTCCAGACAGCCGAAAACCTGATTGACGAGAGATTCGGACCGCTCGACGAGGGGGACGGTCCATCCGGCGGCGAAGAGTCCCGGTCGACGAGCACCGAGTTTGTCATTCTCACGTCATCCACCATCCCGGCTGATTCAGCCGAGTTCCAGGCTCGGATAGAAGAGCTCAACAGCGAGTTCATCCATGTACAGGAAGATCTCGAAGAGAACATCATCAGTGGGGAGCTCTCCGACTACGAGTTCCAGATCTCTGACGACGGCACAACCTCCCTGGCTTTCATGGAGATCTTCGACGATCGCGAGGACGACATCCTCACCCTGGTGCACGCCGTTGAAGAGATGTCGGACGACCAGATACAGGTCTACCTGTTCGGTAACGCCAGCGTAAACGCTACGTTCGCCGAACTTGCCGAGAGTGATCTGGTGACCGGTGAGTCGATCGGCATCGCCGTAGCGCTCATCATTCTGGCTATCGTGTTCGGAGCCGTAGTCGCGGCATTTATCCCGATAGTCCTGGCCATCGTTGCGGTTCTCACAGCTGTCGGTATCTCCATGATCACCGGCCAGATCGTGGACCTCAACGAGTTTGTGCCGAACATCATCACCATGATGGGACTAGCGGTCGGCATCGACTACTCGCTGTTCGTGCTCTCCAGGTACAGGGAAGAGCGGGCGAGAGGTCTCGACAAGCAGGCTGCTATTGAGGCATCCAGCGGTACAGCCGGCCGTGCTGTCGTCTTCAGCGGCTTTACCGTGGTGATCGCGCTGCTAGGCATGCTCATCATTCCCGAGCGTATCTTCCAGGCGTTCGGGATCGGCGCTATCACCGTTGTGTTCGTCGCCGTCGCCATCAGTGTCACGCTGCTGCCCGCAATCATCGGCCTTCTCGGTGACCGCGTGAACAATGTGCGGGCGCCCATCTTCCTGACGCTCGGGCTTTTCCTTGTCCCGGCGTTCATCATCATGGTGGTCATGGGACTTGGTCCGATTCTGCTCCTCGTCTCTCTGGGAGTGATGCTGATCCTGGTGCTGCTCTCCTACCTGAAGCGCAGGAGCGGCGGAGCGAGGACGTTCGGACTCGGAGAAGACGTTTCGCATGGCGGCCAGGACGACGGAGGTATCTGGAACACGATCACCGTCGCAGTGATGCGGCGCCCGTACGTCAGCATGACGCTGGCGACGGCCGTGCTGCTCGTCCTTGCATACTTCTACCTGGAGATCGAATCGGGCACCAGCGGAATCTCGGTGCTGCCGGATGACGAGCCTCTGAAGATCGGCTTCGAGACCGTGAACGGGAAGTTCGGTTTCGGGTCCGACGAGCGAGCGTTCGTTGTCATCGACGGCGCTGTTGGAAACCAGCAGTTGGGCGATGCGATCACTCGCTTGAATGGACTGATCGAGAGCGATCCCGGGCTAATCGACCCCGAGGTTCGCATTGAGCCATCGGTCGACCTTGCCACGGTTTCGGCACAGGTCCCTGGTGACCCGAGCAACCAGACCGCCCTCGAGTCGGTGAGAAGGCTGCGCAGCGACCTGATCCCACAGGCGTTCGCGGGCGTTCCTGCAGGCTCCTACGAGGTGTTTGTCGGCGGCTCGTCCGCCAGCGTTGTCGACTCTGTGGCGCTGACCGAAGAGTTCCTGCCGATCGTCTTCCTGGCAGTGCTTGGCATGAGTTTCGTCCTGTTGCTGTTCGCATTCAGGTCAATCACCGTGTCGATCGCGTCGATCATCATGAACCTGCTATCCGTGGGCGCCGCTTACGGCCTGGTCGTACTGGTGTTCCAGGAAGGGTTCCTGATCGATCTGTTCGGCTTCGAGCAGGTGGACCAGGTTGAGTTCTGGCTGCCGCTGTTCATGTTCAGCATCCTCTTCGGACTGTCGATGGACTACCACGTCTTCATGCTGAGCAGGATCAAGGAGCGGTTCGACGTGACTGGCGATGCTGCTGAATCCGTGGCCTTTGGCCTGCGGACGACAGCGAGCATCATCACTGGCGCTGCCCTGATCATGGTCGCGGTGTTCGGTGGATTCGCTCTTGGCGACATCGCCTTCTTCCAGTCGATGGGCTTCGGTCTCGGCGCTGCTGTGCTGCTCGATGCGACCATCGTGCGTTCGCTGCTGGTCCCAAGCATCATGCGGGTCATGGGCAAACACGCCTGGTACCTGCCGAGCTGGATGGAGTGGCTGCCTAACATCTCCATTGAAGGAGATAGCTCAGCACACGCGCCGGCGATCGCTGAGGAAAGTGCTGTTACTGCGGCCAATGACTGAGCCGGCGACTGAGTTGGAGTAACCTGTGTCCCGCGGCGCTTCTTCAAGAGGCGTCGCGGGACCGCTTCCCTGCCCTGTTCATAGTTAACCCGATACGAGAATGACCACTTCGAGCGAATCGCCTGAGTTCACCTGCACCGTCTGCGCCCGCGTTCTGCGGATCGCGCACGTGCCTCCCACTGTTCCGAGCTGTCCAAGCTGCGGAGCCGTCACCAGGCCGAACGATGCGATGCGGTCACTGGCGGGCGAAGTGCGCTGCATGAAGTGTGAGCA
>JANQIZ010000302.1 GCA_028281895.1 Dehalococcoidia bacterium | reverse complement strand
GCGTAGATGAGCTCGATCGTCAGTCCATCGAGACCGTGTGCGATAGGTATCGCAGCCAGGAGCGCGGCTCTACCGAGGTCGGCGAAGATGATGACCGGCTTTCGACGGCGGCGATCGACCCACGAGCCCATTGGCAACCCGAAGACAGCCGGAATACCGGCCATCGCTACCACGATGCCCATCTGGAATGGCGATGCGTCCAGCGTGGTTACCGCGGTGAGCGGGAGGGCGAGGTAGAGAAACTGTGTGGCGAGCAGGGAGGTGGCCTGACCGGCCCACAGTTTGCGAAACTCAGGGTGCAGCCATAGCCTGGAAAGTCGCAATTTGTCGCCCCGATCACATACGCGTGGCCAGATCGCCCAGACGGCTTCACGGTAGCATCTTGACCATCAGCCGCCTCGCCAGGAATAGCCAGGAAAATGCCCAGCAGAGACTCACGGGTCATCCGTGCTGCAGCCTCTATTCCCTCTCCCTTAAGGGTGTGGGTGACTACGCCTTGTACCGACCCACCCTCTGACTCCCTCCCTTGAAGGGAGGGAGAAATAGCCCTCACGTCAGCTGTCCGTTTGTCATCCGCCGCTTTTTGTCATCCCGACCGAAGCGGAGGGATCTGACCGCTCTTGCATTGTGACAAGTGCCGTAGCGCCTACCCCCTCTCCCGGATCGGGAGAGGGTTGGGGTGAGGGTCGTTCATATCTGAGTGAATAGCCGTTCTCTCAAGACGAATAGCCCTCCCTCTAACTCCCTCCCAAGATGGGAGGGAGGATAACGCGTCATTCCGGGCTTGATCCGGAATCTCTCGGTGATAGTGGAAGTACGGTCAGATCCTTCACATTCGTTCAGGATGACAAACAAGAGGGAGATGCTGAACTTGATTCAGAATCTCTCGGTGGCCGTATGAGTATGGTCAGATCCCTCCACTGCGGTCGGGATGACAAACAGACCCACCCTATAGCTCCCTCCCAAGATGGGAGGGAGGATGGCCTCGTCATTCCGGACTTGATCCGGAATCTCCTGAGAGCAGTTAGAGGGAGATGCTGAATCAAGTTCAGCATGACGAAATCGACCCACCCTCTGACTCCCTCCCTCTCAGGGAGAGAGAATAGTGCGGAATCTGGCAAGCGGGCACGCGGCAAGCGGGCACCCGGCCAAGGGGAGGGAGAAACGCCCTAACACCTGAACAAGCACATGCTCGTGCTGGGCAACGTCAGAATAGCCGCAGTTCGGCGGGAGTAGCTGAACAGACCAATCATCTTCGGAGTCCTGCACAGAAACATGAGAATCACAGACATTAAGAGCTTCCCTGTCTGGGTTGGCACCCGCAACCAGATGCTCGTCAAGGTGGAGACCGACGAAGGCATCTACGGGTGGGGCGAGTCTGGCGTTTCGAGCCGGGAACTGGCCGTTGCCGGGATCGTCGAGCACTACAAGCAGTGGCTGATCGGGCGTGATCCGATGCGCCGTGGAGCCCTGTGGCAGGAGATGTACCGCAGCCAGTACTTCGAGGGCGGCCGGATCATGACCGGCGCCATCTCGGCCGTCGACATTGCGCTGCACGATGTGGTCGGCAAGAAGCTCGGCATTCCTGTCTACGAACTGCTTGGAGGCAAGCATCGTGACTACATCCCGACCTTCGCGACGGGCAACGGAAACTCTCCGGAAGAGATGATCGATGCCGCGAAGAGGATTCTCGATGGCGGGTTCAACTGCTTTCGGATTCACCGGGAGTATCCGGCAGAGGAAGAGAACCTGTTCGAGCCTCGTGAGCACATGGCGCTTGCAGCGGAAGGGATCATCAAGGTGCGAGAGGCGGTTGGTCTCGCTCCGGTGATCGGCACCGATGTGCATCATCGCTACTCGGTGGCTGAGGCGGCGTCTTTTCTGCAGATGATGCCGCAGCACACGCTCGACTTCGTGGAGGAGCCGATCCGCGATGAGACGCCTGAGGCGTACGAGGAGCTTCGCAAGCTGACGAATGTTCCGTTCGCTATCGGAGAGGAGTTCGCTTCGAAGTGGCAGTTCCTGCCGTACATCGAGCGCGGACTGACGAACTATGCGCGAGTCGACATCTGCAACGTGGGCGGCATCACGGAGGCTATGAAGGTGGCTGGCTGGGCCGAGGCGCACTACATCGACCTGATGCCACACAACCCGCTCGGGCCGATCTGTGTTGCTGCGACGGCGCATATGGCTGCGGCTTCGGCGAACTTCTCGTGGCTCGAGATTCGAGAGTCGCCGGGAGAGAGCACAGGCTTCTACAACAAAGAGGTGTTCCCGGTGCAGCCGGAGGTCACCGGCGGGCGAGTGACGTTGCTGGATCAGCCGGGGCTTGGCGTTGAGGTGGATGAGGCGAGCCTGACGGAGCCGTTCCGCCATTCGGAGTCGCCTCACTATCATCGCCGTGACGGATCGCACACGAACTGGTAGGAGGACGGTTATGACGGACCGTGATGATCTCGATACTCTTCTGAATTCTTTGATTGGATTTGCAACGGACCAGCAAGCCAAACACGGTGGATTTCTGCCTTATTCGGGCACTTTGGCGCGTGGCGATGATGCCAGCGTTGATTTTCAGATGGCCCAGACGGGAGACGAATATCCATCGGCGATTGAGATGCGTCAGATGACTTTGGATGGACTGAAGCGTAAGGCAACTGAAGGTTCGATCCGGGCCTGCGCTCTAGTAAGTGATGTCAATATCAAAGAAGGCGCTCCTCCAGGGTACTCAGAAGCGATTCATATGCATCTTGAGCACGAGAGCGGCAGGGTGGTGCAGTTCAATCTTCCGTACCGCAAGAACGGCGATTCATACGAGTATGCAGATGCGCTGTTCGAACCTGGTATTCCAGAGGTGTTTGCTGCATAGATGCCTTCTGATGAAGGGCTATTAGATACGCAGCAGTATCAGAACACGAGAACAGAGGAGTGGAGTGACCATTGACCGAATCGCCTGAGATAAAGGCTGTGCTGTTTGATCTCGACGACACGCTGCTGGACCGCAGTACAGCGTACGACCACTTCTACCGGTCGTTCTATGATCGCCACGACTCGATCAATGAGGATGTTTCGTGGCCGGAAGCGCGCGAATTCTTCTGGTCGCTATCTCCGAACAATGCGACCAATCCCCGCGAGGCGATCAACGAGATTCAGAAGCGATGGCCTGGCATCTCCAGCGATCCAGAGACTCACTATCACGACTACTTTAAGGGGATTGTGGCGGGGATGAGGGCGCTTCCGGGCGCTGGCGAGTTTGTGCAGGCGCTCAACGAGAGTGGTATTCCGTGGGGCGCTGTGACAAACGGCAGCAAGTACCAGCTGGACAAGGTGCGGGCTGTTGGCTGGGAAGAGGAGATACCGTTCGTGATCGCCACTGAGCTGCACGGCCCAAACAAGCCTGCTCCCGAGCCCTTCCTGCACGGACTGCGCCTGCTCGAAGTCCCTGAATCGGAAGCGGGAACTGTCCTGTTCGTCGGCGACAACCCGTACACCGACATCGTCGGCGCGCACGGCGTCGGCATGCAGACGGCATGGATCCACATGGACCGCACATACCCTGTGGATGCGCCATCTCCCGGCATGACGATAGGATCGGTGCAGGATCTGTACGAGGTACTGAGGCTGTAACGTGTCGCAGGCAAAGATAGAGGCGCTTCTCTTCGATCTCGACAACACGCTCGCTGATCGAGAAGGCGCGTTCAAGCGTCTTTGCCGCGAGTTCTGGCAGGCCGAGCCGACGATCAACTCCAGTGTTGTCTTCAATGACGCCTATCTCAAGCTCTGTGAATGGGACGCCGATGGCCGCACGTTCCCGAAGCGAGATATCTTCGACCTGGCGCGGCAGGAATGGGGCGAACTGATAAGAACCCCTGACGAGATGGAGCGCTGGTACGAGTCGGTCTATCCATCGATGTTCCGCCCCGATGTCAGAGTCACGCGGTTCCTCCAGCGTGTAGAGCAAGTTGGCATCCCATGGGGCATAGTCTCCAACGGACCTGCATTCCAGTCGCAGGTCATCAGGCAGATCGGCCTGCAGCGGGCTGCACCTCGTTCCGTTATCTCCGCCGAATTCGGCTCTGCAAAACCCGCGCAGGTGATCTTCGAAGAGGGCCTGAGGCGCATCGGGTTCGAATCAGCGCCGGGACGCTGCCTGTTCGTGGGAGACAGCCCGATCGCAGATGTCGAAGGCGCGAGATCTGCAGGTATGCAGACCGGGTGGATCATCAGGGGACGCAGCTGGCCTGCTGATCTCACAAGGCCCGACTACACACTCGGTCATGTGAGCGACCTGGCAGAGGTGCTCGGGATTTAGCTGTGCTGGAGCACCAGGCGATCTGGAGGAAGTTCTTGGTCTGCAAGAAGTTGTGTTGTGTCGCCACCTTCGGGCATACAATCTGCCGCGGCTAAGCAGAACACCGGAAAGGCAACGATTGACATGACTATTGGCGTCGCGATTCTTGGCACTGGCCGCATCGGTGGCCGCTACATTGACTGGGTGAGCAAGGCGCCTGATGCCGAAGTGAAGGTCGTGGCCGAAGCCAATCCCGAGGCGGCTGCCAAATGGCAGGCCACATACAACGACCTCGACTGGGTATCCGACTACAAAGAGGCGCTTGAAAGGGACGATGTTCAGGCTGTCGTGATCACACTGCCTCACTGGCTCCACAAGCAGGCGGCGATAGACGCCGCAAACGCAGGCAAGCACATCTATGTTGAGAAGCCGATGGCCGTCTGGCCCTCAGAAGGCCGCGAGATGCTGGCTGCTGCTCGTGCAAACGGTGTGAAGCTGATGACCGCACACACCCAGCGCTACCAGCGGCCAGTGAAGGCGACCAAGGAGTTGGTTGAATCTAAGCGGCTTGGCGACCTGGTCATGGCCTACGACTACTGGCACAAGCCTTACGACCCGTACATCAGGCCAAAGTGGATGCTCGACCGCGAGCTGGGCGGCGGGATGGGGCAGATGGACGGCACTCACGAGATCGACCGCCTGCTGTTTCTCATCGGCGATGACGTCGACACGGTGAGCGCGATGGTCGGGCAGATCACTCACTCGCAGGCAGATCACCCGGAGATCAAGGCTGATGACACCTCGATGGCGTTCATCCGTTGGAAGTCAGGCGCAGTCGCCACGATCAGCCGCATCGCATGGGACAAGGGATCGACCGAATATGGCACCGATATTGCGTTCACGAACGGTATGGCGCGCCTCCGTATAGCGTACGGACAGCACCCATCGCAGAAGACTGCGCTCTGGATAGCCGACACGCATGACGGCACGTGGCGGGAAGAGGCGATTGACGATTCGAGTCCGTTCGAGGAAGAGGTAGCCGAGTTCATGGCATCGATCGCACGAGGCGATGAGGACACGCCTATCCCGCAAGATCACGGCCTGAAGGTGCTAGAGGTGCTGGAAGCCACAGAGGAGTCGTCACGAACAGGCCGCGAGGTAGTGCTCGGCTGGGGCTAAGGGCGCCGAGGCCCAGGCTAGTCTTCCAGCGCTCCTATCGACTGCAGAACTGCGCGGATGTAGCCGTAGCAGTATGCGAAGGCCACGGTGTCTGCGTTCTCGCCGGAGAGCTTTGGCGCGTGATCTGGCATGAGCATGCCTGTGTAGCCGGCATCCCGGTAGGTTTTCGCTGCCCGGACCATGTCGATATCGCCCTCGTCAGGGAACGTCTCTTCGAACGCCAGCCTGCGGCCTGTGATGTTGCGGAAGTGGACATTGAAGATCTTGTCCCGCTCCCCAAACCAGCGGATCACATCGAAGATCTCCTCGGCCGGACTGTCGAGCATCTCCGAAACCGTGCCCTGGCAGAAGTTGAGGCCGTGATACGGGCTCTCATGCATCTGAACGAATCGCTTCATGCCGTCGACAGTCCCCAGCACACGTGACACGCCGCGGTAGCCGTCTGGAGTGTGCGGATCATGCGGATGGCAGGCCAGCCGTACGCCGTATTCTTCGGCAACCGGAACTATTCGCTCAAGGAAATAGTCAATCCGCTCCCAGTATTCATCAGCAGAGACTTCACCCCACACACCGGGCGGCTCTGTCTGGTCGATCTCGTCCCAGTAGAAGCTTGAGCGCATCGCTCCGCCGCGGCCGGGCTTCGATTCCGTACGGGTTATACCGATGATGAAGAGCCTGTACTTGACGGCTGGAATGCCGGCAGATGCACAGGCGCGAATGATGTCCTGGCAGACTTCGATTTCACGGTCCCGCTCCGGAGAGATGCCGAGTGTGATGTTGGGCGAGAGGCCGTCTTCAGGCTTTGTGCCGATGGGCAGGGCGACCATGTCCACCTTGATGCCGTACGACTCGACCTTCTCCCTGTACGCGGAGAGGACATCTGGTGTCCATGTGTCGGCTGTGCCTGGCGGGTATCCGTTGATGTGGTTCACGCCAAGCTGCGCAAGCACCTCGTAGTCGGTGTCGCTGCGGATCGGATACTGGGTGCCCACGTACATAGATGCTCAGTCCTCCAGCAGGAAGCGCTTTACCGCCTTCACGAAATCGAAGTTGCGGGCGATGTGGATGTTGTGGCCGATCCTAGGCCATGCCGAGATGCGCGCATCGGGGATGAGCGCCGCTACACGAGCCGCTTCATCCGCGTCCATGATGGCTCCCTTCTCAGGGTTGCCGTGCATGAGCAGGACGGGACAGTTGATCTTCGAGAACTCATCGTCCCAGGAGCGATCTCGCTCGTTGCGTGTGCCCCGGCCTCGTATCACGTCAGGGTCCATCCTGAACTGCATCGTGGCGAGACGCTCAAGCACCTCATCGCCGTAGTCGCTATAGTTCTGGCGGATGTGCTCGATGATCGGATCGATCGAGGTTACGGACTCCAGGAAATCTGCGTCTGGACGGGGCGTGCGGTTCGGGTCACCCTTTGTGCGCTCGCCAACAAGCGAGTTGGGGCCGGTGAAGGGGTCTTCGGCGACGATCTTCTTTGCGAGCCCGGGCGCAATCGAGGGCAGCATTAGGCTGATCCAGCCCCCATGCGAGTGTCCAACTACATACGCGCCAGATGGCGCGACGGTCTCGATGAGCTTCGCAGTGTCACGCACCCATGTGAGGCGTTCGTGGTCCGGCGCTATGCGGCCTGAGCGTCCGTGGCCGCGCAGGTCGCAGGCGATCACCCGGAAGTCACGGGCAAGTCGAGGCGCTGTTGAGAGCCAGACCTGCCATGCCACACCCCAGCCGTGGATCATCACGAGCGGAGGGCCGTCGCCGGGCCATTCGACGACGTTCAAGGCAGTGTCGCCAACGTGGAGGAAGCGTTCGGTCGGCTGGATGGGCACTTCGGAAGACTTCATGACACGGATGGTAACGAGTCGATGAAGCCTCTGACCTGACGCACGAAGCGTTCGGGGTCGTTGTTGTGAAGCAGATGGCCCCAGTCGGGCCAGAACTCTCGTTCGCAGTTCGGAATCAGCTCGAGAACCCGGTCACCATCCTGCGGTCGCATGACACTGACCGGCCGACGGTCCTCAAGCACATCGTTGCCCTGCAGCAGCAGCGTCGGACACTGGATCGCCTGAAGTACGCTCTCTACCAGGGTGATCCACGACGCGGAGGAATCTGTGATCAGCGCAACCGCATGCTCGATCACTGAGGCGTCTGTGACAAATAGCGCATGCGCGTGTTCCAGTGCCTTTTCCTCGGGTAGATCTGGCACGAATTCGCGGATGGTGTTTGCCATCTCTTGAACACTCATGCCAGAGCCGGAGAGCATGGCGTTTCTCTTGAAGTGCTCTGCTCTCTGGGGATTTTCAGCGACGACCTGCTGGAAGTAGAACGGCGGATCTTCCAGCACGAGGCTATGGACGAGATCGGGTCGCTGTGCCGCCACCTGAACTCCGATCACCGCGCCGAGCGAGTGGCCGATGAGATGGACTGGTCCGTCGGTCTCGCTTTCGATGAGAGAGATGATGTCGCGCGGGTAGTCGGTGAAGAGGTAATGCCCGCTTGCACGGCCCGATCTGCCATGTCCTCGCAGATCAGGAGCGATGGCGAGCGCACCCTTTCGGATGCCCGGCGCGACCTGGTACCAGCTCTCAGAGTTGTCTGTGATGCCGTGGATGAAGAGGACCGGTGTTCGGGTGGTGTCCGGTTCACCTGGCCATCGTGCGACGTTGAGCGCGACTTCGCCTGTCTGTATGTAGGTTTCGATTGGCAGTTGCGGCATTTAGCTGTGATGGGACCTGGCTGTCGGAAGGGGTGGCTCACATCCTAAACCCGCACCAGGGCGGGGTGGGGGGAGTTTGGAATTCTCCCCCCTGACAGGGAGGGAGTCAGAGGGTGGGTAGGTTTTCGTCATGCTGAACTTGATTCAGCATCTCCCTGTGACTGGCCAAAGGAGATTCCGGATCAAGTCCGGAATGACGAGAGCACGACCATTTGTCACCTCGACCGCCACCGTTTGTCATCCCGACCGCAGCGGAGGGATCTGACCTTGCTTCTACGGCCACCAAGAGATTCTGAATCAACCCGTTCGGCTTCGCTCAGGGCAGGGACAGAATGACAAGGCGTATCACCCACTCCCTGACCCTTTCCCTGCGAGGGAGAGCGAACTGCATCCTCCCTCCCATATTGGGAGGGAGTTAGAGGGAGGGCTATTCGTCTTGAGAGATCAAGCTGCCCATGTAAGCCGAAACGGCCCTCACCCCAACCCTCTCCCAATCTGGGAGAGGGGGTGGTTCTTCTACTCGGTGTCCAGCAGCTTCTTTGCGTAGTCTCGCTCCATCTGGTGAAGCTTCTGGACGCGGCGCCTGAGATCCGGATCGGTCGAGAACTCGGCTGCAACGAACGAATCGAGTATCTCCTTCACCACCTCAATGCCGACGATCCATGCACCGACGCAGATCACGTTGACATCGTCGTGCTCCACGCCCTGGTGAGCGGTGTGGATATCGTGGCTCAGGGCCGCACGAATGCCCGGAATCTTGTTGGCTGCGATCGCCGCGCCCACGCCCGTGCCGCAGACCAGCACGCCGCGCTCAGCATCTCCGTCCAGAACCGCCTGGCAGACCTTCGCCGAGATGTCCGGGAAGTCGACAGGCTCCTCGGAGTGAGTTCCGTAGTCGATCACGTCATGGCCCTGTGACTTCAGGAATTCGACCACCGGGCCCTTCATCGGAAATCCGGCGTGATCACCGCCAACTGCAAGTTTCATGTTTTTCTCCGTGGGCAAAGAATGGTGTGCCTCGATGCCGTGCGAGCATCAATTTCATAGAGTTGCCCCGTATGGTGCCGATGCCCTGGACGATTCTGTGAGGCGGCCAGTCCCCTAACCCACCACTTCCTTCATGCGGGCGCCTATGTAGGCCGGGGATTCGACTACGTGGACTCCGGCTTCGGTCAGCGCGCGGTTTTTCTCAGAGGCGAGACCAGCCTTGCCCGTGATGATGGCCCCTGCGTGGCCCATCCGCTTGCCTGGAGGAGCTGTCTGGCCGGCGATGGCGGCGACAACCGGCTTCGTGACCCTGTCTGCGATGAATTCGGCCGCAAGCTGCTCTCGCACTCCGCCGATCTCGCCGATCATCACGATCGCGTCCGTCTCGTCGTCTTCCTGGAACAGCTCAAGCACATCGGTGAACGTCGTGCCATGGATGGGGTCTCCGCCGATGCCGACGCATGACGACTGGCCAAGTCCGACCTGGACGAGCTGCGCGATTGCTTCATACGTGAGCGTGCCTGATCGTGAGACTACGCCGATGCGTCCCGGCTCAACGATGTTGCCGGGGATGATGCCGACCTTGGCCTTAGATGCCGGGTGGATCAGGCCCGGGCAGTTGGGGCCGACGAGGCGGCTCGCACTGCCTTTGACGTAGGCGTTGATCTTGACCATGTCCTGAACCGGCACGCCTTCAGTGATGCAGACCACCACATCGAGCCCTGCATCCACCTGCTCGACGATAGCGTCGGCGGCGAATGGCGCCGGCACGAAGATCACACCAGTGTTTGCTCCGGTCTCTTTCACTGCGTCGGCTACTGACGAGAAATAAGGAACCGCATCCTCGAACTTCTGGCCTTCCCGGTTGGGGTGAACGGCGGCAACCATGTTCGTGCCGTACTCACGCATTCGGCTGGCCTGGAACGATCCGTCCCTGCCCAGTCCCTGCACCAGCAGCTTCGTGTTTGGGCCTACGAGGACGCTCACTGCGCACCTCCAGCTGCACTCGCCAGCTTGTCTCTCAAGACCTCTGCCGCTCCTGCCAGGTCCGGCGCTGCCGTGATGTCCAGTCCCGATTCGTTCAAGATTCGTCTTCCCTCTTCGGCGTTTGTGCCGCGCATGGCGACGACCATAGGCAGTGTGGCTCCGGTCTCTTTCGCCGCGTTTACGATTCCCTGTGCCACGACATCTGACCTGGCGATGCCTGCGAACAGGTTCACGAGGATGATCTCCACCTCATCGTCAGACACGATGATTCGGAACGCCTCCTCGATACGGCCCTGGTCTGCGCTGCCGCCGATATCGAGGAAGTTGGCCGGGTCTGCGCCAGCCCACTTGGTGATGTCCATGGTCGCCATCGCAAGCCCTGCGCCGTTGACCATGCAGCCAACCTTTCCGCCGTCGAGCTTCACGTATGCGAGGTCCGCGCTGCCTGCCCGCCGCTCAAGCTCATCCTCCTGCTCGGGGTCGTGCAGCGCTGCCAGATCCTTGTGCCTGAACAGGGCATCGTCTTCGAGGTTGATCTTGGCATCCAGCGCAACAACCTGGTCGTCGCCGGTGATCACGAGCGGGTTGACCTCAACCAGTGAGCAGTCGTTGTCTACGAACACCCTGTACAGGTTCGAGATCAGTGCGGCCGTCGCACGCTGGGCAGACTGCGGAACCTCGAGCAAGGCGGCGACGTCACGGGCGTGATAGGGCGAGAGGCCGAGCAGCGGATCGCCGGCGACTCGGAACAGGCGGTCGGGCGTCTTCTCTGCGACCTCCTCGATGTCCATGCCGCCTTCGGTTGAGGCGATGATGACTGGCACACCGAGATCGCCGTCGACGATGATCGATATGTAGAGCTCGTCCTTGATATCGGTGGCTTCTGCGACCATCACCTTGCGTACTGGAACGCCGTCGGGGCCGGTCTGGTGGGTCACGAGGTTGATGCCTAGCATCCCTGCTGCGGCCTCTTCGGCCTCTTGCGGAGTGTTGACCACCTTGACGCCGCCTGCCTTGCCGCGTCCTCCAGCATGCACCTGCGCCTTGACGACCACCTCGCCGCCGATCTCTTCAGCAGCGGCCCGGGCTTCGGCCGCAGTTGTGGCGACCATTCCGCGGGGCACCGGAATGCCGAATCGCTCGAATATGTCTTTCGCCTGGTATTCGTGAATGTTCAACTTCAGGCGCCTCCGAAGGCCGGTTGAGTTTGGATTCTGTGATCGAAGAGTGATGTCCGCATGCGGCCGCGCTGAAAAGAGCAAGACCTGCGAGACCGGCTAGTCATGCTAGCTAGAGGCGGGCTTCGTGTCTATTAGAGCGATGCTAGAGGCGGCGCCAGAGCTGACGAGGCTGGGAGAGGTAAGGATCAGCAATGGGAATCCACTGGATAGAGCGAGCCGTTTCGAAGCAGCATCCAGTCGTTCGCCCAGCCGTGCTAAGAGGCTCACTATTCCCAGAGGCAGCCGGTATTGGCCTGGCGCGCTTCCTGCTGAGCGGCCATCAGGTGCTGCATGTGCTGGCCGTCCTGGGTCCATGCGAGTGCCAGGCCCTTGCGGATCAGCAGCTCG